>CAMNGY010000101.1 GCA_946538795.1 uncultured Treponema sp. | reverse complement strand
CCGCAAAGGTCTTCGAGAAGAGCGAGGTCAAGGTCTGGGAATGCCGCAACTGCGGTCACATCGTGGTCGGCACCAAGGCCCCGGAAGCCTGCCCCGTCTGCGCCCACCCGAAATCCTACTTCCAGGTGACGGACGTGAGCTTCGAGTAAAGCACGCAAAACAGCCTTAGATACACAAGAAGAGCCTGGCCCATACAGTGTATGAGCCGGGCTCTCTCTATTTGCGGATTGGCTCCAGCAAGCTGGCAGGCTGAGTCCGCCACGCTGGCAGACTGGCTCTGCCACGCGCACGGAACAAAAAGGCTCAGCCGAACAGGGCCTTGTGCAGGATCTTGACGACGCGGTCGGCCTCATCGTTGTTGACGATGAAGCTGATGTTCACCTTGCTGGCACCCTGGCTTATCATCTGGACGTTTATCCCCTCTTTCTCAAGGGCGGCGAAAGAAAGGGCGAGCGTCCCGCTTGAGCGGGAAGCGTCGCAGATTATCGTGACGATGGCCTTGTCCTTCTTGACGGCGACATCCCCTACCCGCTCCAGGTCGGGAAGCAGGCCGGACAGGTCCGTCTTGCCCGCGACTGTCAGAGAGACAGAGACCTCGGACGTCGCAATCACGTCAATGCTGATGTTCCACTTGAGGAACTGGTTGAAGATGTGGGCCAAGAAGCCCGCCGCACCCAGCATCCGGCTGGACTCTATGTCAATCAGGCTGATGTTCTTCACGCTCGTGATCGCCGTGACGAGGGGCCTCTCGCCCGAGTGCTTCTCCACGATGATGGAGCCGGGGCTCTTGATGTTGTAGCTGTTCTTGACGCGGACGGGGGTTCCCGTCTTGCGGCAGGGGAGCATGCTGCGGGGATGCAGGACCTGCGCCCCGAACATCGCGAGCTCCTGCGCCTCCTCGTATGTCACCTCGCTCACCGGGTGCGCATCGGAGACGACGCGGGGGTCGCTCGTCATGATTCCGTCCACGTCCTTCCAGGTCTGAATCTCGTCGGCCCCCATCGCCGCGCCGATGATCGTCGCGCTCAGGTCGCTTCCGCCGCGTCCCAGGGTCGTGATAGTCCCCTTCTTGTCCTTGGCGATGAAGCCGGTGACAATCGGGACGGCCTTCTCGGAGCCGGACTTGTACGCGCCGAGTGCCTTGGGGATGTTCTGCCAGACTTCGTCCAGAAGCTCCGCCGCCATGTAGTTGGAGTCGCTGACGATTCCGATGTCCCAGGCATCGTAGAACTTAGCCTCCGTCCCCTCCTTGGCAAGGTAGGCGGCCATCATGCGGACGCTCATCCGCTCGCCGAAGGAGACCAGGTAGTCCCGCGTCCGCTTGGTCAGCTCGCGGAGCATGGAAATTCCCGTCAGCAATGTCTTGAGCTCGCCCAGAAGCTCCTGTATCGCGGGAACGTCCACGCCCAGCTCCCTCGCGGTGTCCAGGTGCAGCTTCTCCACATTGCCTATGTCCACCTGACCGCCCACGGCCTTATCCGCGGCCTCAAGCAGGTAGTCGGTCGTGTCGCCCATCGCGCTCAGGACTACGACGGGCCTTTCATCTTTATATGCCTGAATGATTTTGGCTACATGACGGATCCGCTCCGCATTGGCAACGGAGGAACCGCCGAATTTCATCACTATCATAATGCAATCGATTATAGCGAATCGGACAGGGTTAAACAAGCACGCATTGATTCCGGAGGCATCCGCGGGCAACATGCTTTTCACGCACCCGCATGACGTTTCTCACACGTCCGGGTGACGGTTTGCACGCGTCCGTGTGACGTTTCTCACGCGCCCGAGTGACATACCGCACGCGCCCGAGTGACATACCGCACGCGCCCGAGTGACATACCGCACGCGCCCGAGTGACGTTTCTCATGCGCCCGTGAGAGCCTACTGGCTGGAGGCATCCAGGCGGATGCGGGGATCCAGCCACTGGACTACAAGGTCCACGATGAAGTTGACGACTACGACGAGGGCGGCGATGTACAGCACGATGGTCTGGGCGAGGGGGAAGTCCCGGTAGCTGACGGCGGAAATGAGCAGGCGGCCCACACCGGAAATGCCGAATACCTGCTCCACGATGATGCTCCCCGAAAAGATGCTGCCCGCTATCATCCCGAGCAGAGGGACGACGGCGACGACGGCATTCTTGAAGATGTGGTGTGTCAGCACTCGGAAAGACGAGCAGCCCCGGCTCCTCGCCGCCTTGACATAGGCCGCAGCCCCCTCTTCCCGGACGGCGGCGGCGAGGTACTTGGACAGGACGGCAACCTGCGGGAGGGCGACGGCGAGGGCGGGGAAAATCATGAAGCGGAAGAACGCGCCCGCGTCCTCGACCGGGCTGACGTAGCTTCCCGGCGTGAAGAGCCTGAGCCAGAGCCCGAACACCCAGATGAGCAGGAGCGAAAGGAAGAATCCCGGCAGCGAGATGCCGATGACGGAGAAGGCCCCTGCCGCCGCCCGGGCGACAGGATTCCTCGCCCTCCCTGAGAGGAGCCCCAGGGGAATCCCCAGGATGAAGACCAGGATGAAGGACATGAGCCCCAGCAGGGAGGTCAGCAGTATGCGGGAACGCAGCAGGTCGGCTACGCTCCGGCTGTACTTGAGCGACACGCCGAAGTCGCCCCGGAAAATCCCCGCGAGCCAGCTGACGTACTGGGCAAAGAGGCTCCTGTCAGTCCCCATCTCGTGCCTGAGGGCGGCAAGGCTCTCCTCGCTCGCCTCCGTGCCCAGGATAAGCATCGCGCTGTCGCCGGGTATCACGTGGAAAGCGAGGAAGACCGCCAGCGACACCAGGAAGAGGGTGAGCAGCAGTATGGCAAGCTTTCGGATGAAGTAAGCCATACCCGCGCCGCTACTTGCTCTTCATGACGTACACGCCGTCCCACTTCTCCGGCAGGCCGTTCGCTATGTAGTCATTGCAACGGTCTATGAAGGTGTCAGAGGACTTGTCGCCCGGGAAACAGGCCTTGGCCTGCTCGAAGAAGGCGAGGGCCTTCTTGATTTCCGCGATGTCCTTGGGCGCGTCGGGAGTGTCCCGCCCGTTCAGGTAGAGCCTCATTCCCTCGTTGAAAATCTGGGCCGCCTCTATCTGCTCGGGAGGCAGCTCTGACTTGAGCCCCAGGATGTTGTAGAGCTGGACCGGCTTCTTGACGTTGATGACCTGAACGCAGTCAAAGCAGCGGGACAGGAGCAGGCCCTGCTTCTCGCCCTTGTCGGCGGCGTTCCAGGTGGACTCCGAGCACATTATCCAGGAGCCGTAGGCCTTGTTCGTACCCTCAAGGCGGGAGGCGAGGTTGACGTTGTTGCCCATTATCGTGTAGTTGAGCTTCTTTACCGTACCCATGTTCCCGACGACCATGTATCCCGTGTTCAAGCCGACGCGGGAAAGCAGGGGGGCGGGGATATCGTGGTCGGTGTAGAAGTGCTTCTGGTTGTACACGTCCTCGGCCTGCTTCATGCGGATTCCCGCGACGCAGGCGTTGAAGGCATTGTACTCGTCATCGATAGGCGCGCCGAAGAAGGAGACTATCTCGTCTCCGACGTACTTGTCTATCGTGCCCCGGTTGTCCATAATCGCGTCGCTCAGCAAGCCGAGGTACACGTTCAGAATCTCGACCAGGCGGACGGCTCCGTTCTCCTCGCCCTCCTCGTTGTTGATCATCTCGGTGAAGCCCGAGAAGGACTTGACGTCGGAGAAGAGGGCGGTGATGTTCTTGTTCGCGCCTCCCAAGGACAGGTGGCTGGGGTCCTTGACGATCTGGCTTACGACCTCGGGGGAGACGTAGGCGTCGAATCCGCGGCGCAGGGTGTTCCTGTCGCGGGAGACGGCGATGAAGTTGATTACCGCCTGGACGATGTATGTGACGAGCAGGAAGATGGCGGGGGCGAAGAGCGGGATGTAGACCCTGAAGAAGTACATCAGGGCAATCATCACGGAGAGAGGAAGTATAATATAGAACAAACCGTAGACGTTCTTGCGACCGTTGCTCTTCTCCCGGCACCAGAAGCTGACCATGAAGGCGCACAGGAAGGCGAAGCCCAGTCCCAGCCATACCGGAAGCGGGGTTATGAAATCCCTCTGGATTATCGTGTTCATCACGTTGGCGTGGGTTCCCAGGTTGGGGTAACGCCGCTCGAAGGGGGTGACTCCCAGATCCGTCGAGGAGGTGGCCGTGTTTCCGATGAAGCAGAAGGAGCCTTTGAACTTGGAGGCCAGTCCCTCGTAATAGCTCATGAAGGTCTTGTAGTCTGTCTCAAGCCCGTCAAAGGCCCAGGCCATCTCTTCCGAAATCTGGGCGATGCTGTCCGTGTTCTCACCGTCGTCCAGGGAGGCCAGCAGGGAAAGCACGCCGTCCTTGAAGCCCGCCCCGACATACTTGCCGACCTTGTCATAGAAATCCTGCCTGAGAGAGAAGTAGTCATCGTACTCCTCGGCCTGTATGCCTCCGTCTATGGCAAGCCCGTCCTCGTCGTAGCCCTTGCACTTGAGCAGCATGGCGGATTTCATCTCTCCTATCTGCCGGTACTCATCGAGAAGCTCGGCTGCGGCGGTGTAATATGGAAGATCCCAGCCTTCCTCGTCGGTCATGCGGATTCTCGTGACATTGCTGAGGTTCTGGGAAATCCTCTCCTCCGCCCGGTCAAGCTCGTAGACGTATGCAGCAGAAACGTGCTCCTTGAAGGATTTGTCGTACAACTCGTGCGCCCAGTTGATGAGCATGCGGCCCTTCTCGTCCAGGGGAATGCGGATGTCCACCCTCTTGTCCTGGGAGGGCAGCTTGGCCCCGCGCAGGATGCAGGCGAATTCCTTGCGCTCCACGGACTGAACGTCCAGGTAGTTCAGGAGCGGCCTGAGGGCGAGCTGACCCACGTAGTAGTCCTTGTCCGCCCCATGGGGCTGCCAGACATCCCCTTCCTTGGACCAGAAGAACTTCTTGGAGGGATCCAGGTGGTGGAAGAGCTCGACCCGGCGGCGGCTTCCGTCGCTGTCAACGATAACGTTCGTGGCCCCGGCGCCCTTGGCGGCGCGGAGGAATGTGTAGCGGGCAGGATAAAAGCCGCGGTAGGACTGCTGCTCCAGCATGGAAGCGGCGTTGCCAGCCTCGATGAGGCCGGCGGGGTCGTCCAGCCCTGTCAAAAGGAAGTGGGCGGCGGCCCAGTCGCGTGCCTTGACGAACTGCCGGTACTCGTCGGTCATCTCCGAGTCCGGCAGGCTGTCCGGCGTGTCCAGGTCGTATGACATGCCCGCGTTCACCGTCATCCATGAATTGCCGAAGAACTGCAGGGCGCGGGCCAGGTACTCGTCGTTGTCGCGGGTCATGGAGGATGCGGCATTCCTGACTCCCTCAAGCGACGCCCCGACATACTCGTCCATCTGCCCGGAAATCTCCGCAAGCTCTTCCGGCGAGTACATGCCCGAAGCAGCCGCATCGGCGAACTGCCCCATGATGGCCCCGAGGTTCTGCCGTGCCGTCTCAATCGACTCGTCAACAAGGCTGTCCGCATTGGAGACGAGGGCCATACCTGACTTCTGCAGGTACTCAATATCGAATACGATGTCGGATGCCCCGAATTCCTTCATGCGGAGCAGGATGTCCGCCACTATGTGGCGGCTCCAGGGCCACACGCCGACATCATCTATGGAAAGGTCATCAATATCTATGAGAAGAATCTCATCGGACTTGTCAACGGGCCGGCCCGCGCGGACCTCAATGTCGTACAAGCGGTACTCCATGCCCTCAAAGACACCCCAGAAGGCCAGAAAGCCGCACACAATCACGACTATGAAAGGCACGAAGAGGTCCATCCTCTTCCTGAAGAAGCCCTTCTTGCCGGAAGCAGCGCTCTCCATGTCACCCTTGGCTTTGGCAACCTTCTTGTTTTTCTTTTTCAAAATGAACTCCTCTATCTCGGATTAACTTTTGCCCCATTGATCCTCATTATATTCCATAAGCGGATTATTTTAAAGGGTTTGACCCGCAGGATTTTTCTTTCACGGGAATATTGCATTTTATCGGAGTATTTGCTAGAATAGGTATGGGTCAGGGAAAAAAGTGAGAGCTGTATGAGGCAAAGACTTATAATCGGTCTGCTCTGCATCCTGGGGGCTTGCTCCTGGGCGCAGTCAGCGGAACGTATAACAGATATATTGAACTCCGAAACCATTACCTACGGGCAGGCGAGCTACCTTGCCGCAAGTTTCCTGGATTTAGTCAGCGAATCCGCAAGCGAGCAGGAAGCCATGGACGCCTTGGTCGATAACGGAATGATAAAGGCAAAGCACTTGGGGAGCGAGGACGCCCCG
>CAMNGY010000100.1 GCA_946538795.1 uncultured Treponema sp. | reverse complement strand
GGGTAACAGGCCCCGCGTCCTTTTCGTAAGCTCATCGCTGTCGGACAACGCTGTTTCTGCCGCTCCTGACAGCTACCGCTCCATCCTGACGCAAAACGGGGAGCCGTTCATTTCCCAGGTCCTTCGGGAGACTGCTCACGACCACACGAGCGTCAAGCCGCACCTGTACAATTTCCTGCGGATGATTTTCTAGTGGAGGGGGCTATGAAGAACCCTGCCCGCCGCTTGTCGCGCTTTGCCTGTTTCCTGTGGCCGGCAGTGGCCGCCACGTGGCTGGCAGCGGCCGTCACTGTGCTTTCGTCATGCTCTTCAAAGGACAAGGACGTGCTGTTCCACGCCATGGACCTGGAGCCGTATGTTTCGCTTGACCCGTCCATAGAGCAGTCCAACGGGACTGTCATCCTGCACAACGTGTATGAGACGCTGACCTTCTATGACGACAAGACCATGAGGGTCAGGCCCTGCCTGGCGACCAGCTGGACCAGCAACGGTACCATGACCGAATGGACTTTCAGGCTGCGTGATGACGTGTTTTTTCACGACGGGGAGGCGCTTTCCGCCCAGGCGGTGAAGGCGTCCATAGAGCGGACCGTCAGGCTGGGGGCAGGGGCGTCCTATATATGGGACTGCCTGGAGTCCATAGAGGCGGCAGACAGGCTCACTGTCATCTTCAAGCTTAAGTACGCCGGCCTGCTTCCCGTCATAGCGTCCTCTTCCAGCGCGGCCTACATATTCAGCCCCAAGGCGGTGGACAAGCCGGAGTCGTGGTTCAACGAAGGCAACGATGCCGGGTCCGGCCCGTACCGCATTGCGGCGGCCTCCAAGAATTCGGTGGCGCTGGAAGCCTTCATGAGCTACAGGAGCGCCTGGAACAAAAAGAAGTTCAAGAAGATTTTCGTGGAGAATGTGCCCGACAGGAACCGGAGGACGGACTACCTGGAGGAAGGGGAGGCCGGCATAGTGTATTCCCCGGATCTTGACAGGGTAGGGCGGATGAAGGGCGTGGAGCTTAATATGAACAGCTCCTGGGTCAGCGTCGTCATGATGTTCAACACTCAGAAATCCCCCTGCTCCGACGAGGACTTCCGCAAGGCGCTCGCGTATGCTTTCCCCAGTTCCGAGGTTCTTGGAAGCGTGCTGGACGGCCGCGGGAAGCTTTCCAAGGGGATGCTCCCGGCGGGCATGTGGGGGCATGACGACAGCCTTCCTTCATATGGCGATGACATGGACAAGGCCAGGGAGCACCTGAAGAAGTCCGGCCTGGAAGGTGCGGCCGTCACGCTGACCTATCAGCCCGGGAGAACCGAGCTGAATGCCGTGATGGACCTTTACAGGCAGAGGCTGGCTAAGATAGGCGTGAACCTGATGCCCCTGCGGACGGACTGGGCCAAGCAGAGGGAGATAGCTGTCAGGGAGGACGAGCGCGAGCGGCAGGACGTGCTGGTGATGGACTGGTGGCCGGATTACGCCAACCCTGACGGGACCTTCTGCCCCCTGCTTGCGGAGCAGGACCTGGAGAACGGCTTCAACTACTGCTACCTGAATGACGCGGAGATACAGCACTATATAAGGACTGCCGGTATGCTGGCCCCGAACAACCAGGATGAGGCCGTCCTAATGTACGGGGAGGTTCAGCGCAGGGTGCTGGACAAGTGCTACCTGCTTTTCCTGTATGACATGGCGACCCCGGTGGCCGTGAGGCCCGGGCTGGGCAGGGTCAGGATAAACCCTGCCTATGAGAACGCCATCTACTATCACGACATAGAGAAAAGACGCCGCTAGGGCGGCCGGAACGGCTCTGCCAGCTTGCCGGGGCGGCTTTACCAGCTTATCCCGAATGTCAGCTCCTCGTCCAAAGTCAGGAGCTTCAGCAGGGGAACTGACAGCGTGGCCTTCCTGCCGGACAGCGTGGCTTCCGGCGAGCTGCACGAGGCGATTTTTTTCCCTTTCGGGGCCGAGAGCGAGAGGTCTATGACGGCTCCGGAAATTTCATCCGCAATGTCCTTGCCGTATACCGAGGCGACCAGGACCGCATACTCCTCGCCGGACATCTGGTCTCCCGTGAAAACCGGGGCCATGAACAGGTCCATGTAGCCCCGCGCGTCCCCGTCCAGGGAATCGTAGATGCCAAGCATGGACTCCGGCGTGATGGAGATGGACATGGAATTCCCGTCGGAGCGGACCAGCGAGCTGAGGGCTCCGCCTGCGTCCTTCCCGTTCCCGGCGGCCCGCAGGGCCTCCTCAAGGACCGTCGCCTTCAGGGACAGGACGGAAGGCGACAGGGCTTCGGCCGAAACGTCCTGCACGTCCTTGCCGGAAAGCCCTTTTGCCAGCGCGTCCGCCCGCTCCTGGGTGAACACGGCTCCCTGGCCGCCGGATCCGGACGGGTACAGGGATGCCATTATGGACGCTATGGCCCGTGACGCGGCCTTGCCCGTGTCCATGAAAAGCGAGAAGTCCGCCCTGCCGTCGTCCCTGGCACCTACTGACAGCCTGCCGCCGCAGCCGGAGAGCGCGAACAGCAGCGTGAGATATATCGTCGCATAGATGAATTTTCCCTTTCGCATATCCATAAAACAAGCCCCCGTCCGTGCTGTTACAAACGGCAGGTACGGGCAGGGCAACTATGGACGCAAGCGTACTTTCCTGCTATAATAAGATGGGGCGGTTTTTGAAGGAAACCCCGGAGAATCGCTGAAGAGCGGGCCGCCCGAATTCAATTTGGACGGAGCCATACGCATTTAGATGGACCAGGACGAAACCTCGGGCTTCAGGGCCCTTCTTGATAACCTTGACTTACTCATTTTCGTCTTGGACGATGCCAGCGGCAAATTCCTGTATGCCAACGAGGCTTTCCTTTCACTCATGCAGTCATCGGGCTGCGAGGGCCTTTCGGTGGATGCCTTCGTGAGCGAGGACAAGGGCAAGCAGGAGCTGCGGAACAGCTTCATGAAGAACGTCGTCGGAAGCTTTGACCCTTCCAAAGAAGTTTTTTGCCCCGTGACAGGCAGCTGGTTCAAGGTGTCGGTGACCCCCGTCAGCTGGGGGGACAGGGCCGCCAGGTCATATTCCGCGCAGGACATCACCGAGGACAAGCGGGAAGAGGACAGCCTCTACGAGCGTAACATAGCTTACGACATCCTCACCAATAAGTTCAACATCACCATCTGGGAATACGACAAGGAAACCCACACCGTCAGCATGGTGCAGAAGGATTCGGCCGACACGTTCGGAAAAATGAACCAGCCTGACGTCATAGAGGATGTTCCCTACAGCCTGGTTCCCAACGTGGATGAGAGGGACGTGGACAAATTCATCCGTATGTACACCTCGGTGGACGCGGGTATGAAGAGGGCCGACTCCAAAGTCATGCTCATAAACCACATCACGCACGAAAGCTTCTACCTGCACATCATCCTGTCCTCCTTCACGGACTACCAGGGCAGGGAGCGGGTCGTCGGCATAGGGATCGACATAAGCACGAACCAGCGGGAGGAGGAGAAATACCGCCGCCTCAAGAAGCAGCTGTCGAATGTGATGGATATATCCTATGAGTCCGCCCTGCTGGACCTGACGATGAACCGCTGCAACGAGCACAAGTGCATGAACGACAGCGTATGGAAAATGCACGATTTCCAGACTGCCGACGGCTTCATCTACGCCATCGGGATGGATATAGGCGACTCCAAGCTGCAGAGCGAGTTCTTTGACCGCTTCTCGCTGGAGTCCATGCGGCTGGACTTCATAAACGGCATCCAGCAGATTTCCATGGAATTCCCCACGGTCGCCTCCGGCCTGAAGATGAAGTGGATCCGCATCACGGCCAACCTGAGCCTGAACCCCGACACTTCCTCCGTGGAGGCACTGACCAACTTGCTGGACATAAGCGAGGAGAAAAAGCACGCGTACATAGTCAAGTCCCTGGCATCCGACAGCTTCCACTTCATCGCTTTCGTCTATGCGGACACCAGGGAAGTGGAATTCTTCTCCAACAGCACGGACATATATTACGTCTCGGAAAATGCCGACATGACGAGCTTCGACTCATGCAGGAAGATACGGGCCTCAAGCTTCATCATGACTGAGGAAGAGCGGAATGCCTACCTTGAGGCGACCGAAATAGATGTCATCCGCAGGGAGCTGCAGGACAAGAAGTCCTATACCGTCACCTTCACCCAGACCGTGGGCGGGAAAGAGAGCCGCCTGCAGGTGATATTCTCCTGGGCCTTCAAGGACATGGACATCCTGATGGCCCTCTGCGTGGACATAACCGCCTCCTACATAAAGGAACAGGAATACATCCGGGCAATGGAAAAGGCCGTGCTGGAGGCGGAAAAAGCCGCCAACTCCAAGATGGAATTCATTTCCCGCATAAGCCATGACATACGCACGCCCCTGAGCGCCATAACCAGCATGACGGACTTCGCGTTCGAGGACATAGACGACCGGACAAAACTGTTGGGCGACCTGGAGAAGATAAGCTCTTCCAACAAGTTCCTGATGAGCCTCATAAACGACGTGCTGGACGTGTCCAAGATAGACTCGGGCCGCATAGAGCTTTTGCCGGAGCTGTACTATCACGACGAGTTTCTCGGCGACATAGAGAACATGTTCGTGCCCCTGTGCGAGCAGAAGGGAGTGGAATTCACCATCATCTCCAATGAGGTGGCCATAAGCGCCATACTCGTGGACAAGGTCAGGCTGAATCAGATAGTGCTTAACCTCGTGTCCAATGCCTACAAGTATACCCCGAAGGAAGGGAAAATCACGCTGGAGCTGGTTTCCCGGAAGCTGAGCGAGGAGATGTGCCGCGTGGACATAACGGTCTCGGACACCGGCATAGGGATGGGCGAGGAATTCCAGAAGAAGATGTTCACCCCGTTCACCCAGGACCTGGAGAACCCTGAGCGCCAGAAGCTGCGGTCCGGTACCGGAATAGGACTGTACATCGTCAAGAAGCTTGTCAACCTGATGGGAGGCGACATAGATGTCGAGAGCCAGCTGGGCAAGGGCACAAAGATTCACGTGTCGCTTGAGGTTCCCTACAAGGAAGATGCGGGCGGCAGGGCCGGGCACAAGGCTGCCGTTGAGCGGAAGGCCCTTTCCGGCCGCGTCCTTCTGGCTGAGGACAACGAGATAAACACCGAGATAGCCCTGCGCACCCTGCATGACATGGGACTGGAGGCGGACACTGCCGAGAACGGTGCCATAGCCCTCAAGCGTTTCAGGGAGGCGGCCCCCGGCACTTATATCTGCATACTGATGGACATACAGATGCCTGTCCTCTCCGGTTATGAGGCCACGGAGGCCATACGCGCGCTGGACAGGGAGGATGCCAGGACCATCCCCATCTTCGCTTTGTCCGCCAACGCCTACAGCGAGGCCGTGCAGCAGAGCGCGAAGTCCGGCATGAACGGCCACATCTCAAAACCCATCAACAAGGACATGCTGTACAAGGCCCTGCAGGAGGCCGCCGAAAAAGCCGGCAAGATTTAGTTTCCGAGTTTCCCTCAAATTATATTAGGAGAAGTTTTATGAAAAAGTACCGCAAGATTGGCCTGTCAAAGACGGCCCTCGCAGCACGTATCCCCGTACTGGCCCTGGCCTCATGCCTGGTGATGGCGGTGATGTCAGGATGCTCCACGACGGTGAAGCAGGACGTGGAGATGCCTGCAAACCTTGAGGTGGAGATGTATGCGACCGTGTCCTCCCTGCCGTTCAAGACCACGTCCCAGATGGGCAAGTCCAGCTACGACGACGAGCCGGTTGCGACGTTCGAGGAGTACTACCAGAAGCTCGGGCAGAAAGCCGCGAGCGAGAACGACGAATATACGCTTCTTGCCCAGCTGGAGGACAAGCTTACCCAGCGGCTCATGCAGAGCAAGCAGCTGGACTACGTGGACCCAGAGACCGTCGAGTATGCGATCAGCCGCAGGACCAAGATACCCGCCGACCTCTACATCACGGGCGGCTTCACCAAGTTCAGCTCGACTATAGAGAAAGAGGAAGTTGACACCGGCAAGACTGATGACGATGGCAAGCCCATCATGGAGACCCGTTACTGGAGGGAGGCCTCGGCCCGGCTCCTGTACCAGGTCGTCGAGACCGGAACCAACCGCGTCATCTCCAAGGATGAGTACAACTTCTCCGACAAGTCGGACAAGGAGAAGGACTGGAGGAAAGTCAGCTCCACCTACACCGTGCTCAGCCCCTATCTGGGAACGGTCGTAAACCTCATCATGAAGGACTTTGCGCCGCACACGGAAACCCGTGAGCTGACCCTGCTGAAGGCGAAGGGCAAGGACATGAAGGAGGCCGACAAGCTCGCCGGCAAG
>CAMNGY010000099.1 GCA_946538795.1 uncultured Treponema sp. | reverse complement strand
CCGCTGCATAGAGGTTTTGCAGACCTTTCCCTTACCACTTGGGTAAGACGCCGTATGTCGTTAAGATAGCAGAAAAAGGATTTTATGTCAAGTCCGCCTGCGCCCTGTAGCCCGCCCCGGCGCCCGTGAATGCCCTGCGCCCATGTTGTCCCATGTCCGCCCTGCGCTTGTGACCGCCAGCGCAGGCAGCTAGGGCCGTTGGCCCGGCGCCCCGTGTAGTCCCGTGTCCGCCCTGTGCCCCATGTCCGCCCTGCGCTTGTATCTGCCCTTGATTGTTTTTTTGCCTAAAGGTTATACTGCCTTCGGAGGTGACGTATGGGCGAAAGATATGACGTTGTGATAATCGGTGCCGGTCCTGCCGGAATGGAGGCCGCCATAACCGCTAAGATTCGGAACAAGAGGATCCTGCTCGTTGGAAACGGCGGCGGAGGGGCAAAGTCCACGCCGGCCGGTGGCAGCATGAAAGTCCAAAAGGCACATCAGGTGCTCAACTACCTTGGCCTGCCGGAGATAGGCGGCGAGGAGATGCAATCCCGCTTCATGGATCACTTGGAGCGGATGGGAATACCCATAACGCATGGCAAGCTTGCTGCGGCCTATTCAATGGGGAACTATTTTTCCCTGCAGCTGGATTCGGATATAATAGAGTCCCGCAGCATCATACTTGCCTGCGGTGTCAACTTTGGTACGCCTTTGCCCGGAGAAACGGAATTCCTGGGCCGGGGGGTCAGCTACTGCGCGACCTGCGATGCGGCCCTGTACAAGGGGAAAAGCGCGATAGTCGTTGCTTGGTCCAAGGATGAGGAAAGCGAGGCTGCCTTCCTTGCGGAGAAGGCAGCCAAGGTTCTGTACATTCCCCAGTACAAGGAAGAGGTCTCCTTCCCTGCGGAGAACATTGAGGTCGTGACCGACAAGCCCCTCTCTGTCGAAGGCACGATGAAGGCGGAAAAGCTCGTCTGCGAGGGCGCTACCTACAGCGCGGACGGAATTTTCCTCTTGCGTGAGGCCGTCGCCCCGGACAGGCTTTTGCCCGGCCTGGAGATGGACGGCAGGCATGTCAAGGTGGACAGGCGCATGGCAACGAGCATACCGGGCTGCTTTGCCTGCGGTGACATCACCGGCACTCCATACCAGTACATCAAGGCAGCCGGGGAGGGCAACGTCGCCGCGCTGTCTGCCGTGGACTACCTTTCCGCATCATAGGCCAGGAAAGTCAGCATGAAAAAAGCCCCGCCACAAGGGCGGGGCGTGCAAACAGACGGCAGGCGGCAGCCTACTTTTTTTTCTGGGTCGTCTGCTTCTGTGTTGCCTGATAAAGGGGGTAGACGGTTTCTGCCACGCTGGTCAGGTTCTTTATGCGGTTGTCGTTGGACGGGTGGGTGGAAAGAATCTGGGGGACGGATCCGCCGCCCAGCTTGTTCATCTTCTCCCAGACCTTTATCGCGTCGTGCGGGTCATAGCCTGCGCGTGCCATCAGCTCGGTGCCCATGTTGTCCGCCTCTGTCTCGCATTCGCGGCTGAACGGCAATGTGAGGCCCAGTTGGCCTCCGTAAACGAGCGCCGTCTGCCCAAGCTCTCCTAAGCCTACCGCCTGGGAAACGACGGATATCCCCGCGTTCTGCAGGGCCTGTTTGCTCGCCTGCTCCCGGCTGTGCTCCTTGAGGGCGTGGGCAATTTCATGCCCCATGACAGCGGCCAGCTCCCCGTCGGTCAGCTGCAGGCTGTCGATGATTCCCGTGTAGACGACAATCTTTCCGCCGGGCATACACCAGGCATTCACGGTGTCTTCCTTTATGACGTTCATCTGCCAGTCCCACTTCAGTGCATCCTCGCGGAAAGCGCCGGTCTGGGCAATCAGCTTCTGGGCAACGGACTGGACGCGGTTGTATACGGCCTTGTCCGTATTCAGCGTCCCGGCATCACCTGCTTCTTTCAGAACCTGGGCATACTGCTCGGCAGAGGCCTTGTCCATCTCTTCTGCCGAAATGAGCATGAACTGCTCGCGGTCAGCCCCGACAGCCCCGCCGGACGTGGTGCTAGACTTGCCGAAGAGCTTGCTGAAAAAGCCCTTGGCAGACACAGGGGCGGCGAGTGCCGCCACCATAAGTAAAACGAAAGTATATTTATGTAGTCTCTTCATACCGCTTATAATAACAAAAAGTCCCGTCAAAAGTAACTGCCTTACCGCCTTGCCGACTGGTAGAGGGGGTAAACGGTCTCCGCCACGCTGGTCAGGTTCTTTATGCGGCTGTCATTGGACGGGTGGGTGGAAAGGATCTGCGGGACGGAACTTCCGCCCAGCTTGTTCATCTTGACCCAGACGTTGACGGCCTCGTGGGGGTCGTAGCCCGCCCGCGCCATCAGCTCGGTGCCCATGTTGTCGGCCTCGGTCTCGCACTTGCGGCTGAACGGCAGGGTCAGCCCGTACTGCACCCCAAGGGCGAGCGCGAGTGACCCCAGGTCGCCCAGGCCCGCAATCTCGGAGACCAGGGATACACCTAAATCCGCGAGCACCTGCTTGCTTGACTGCTCGCGGCTGTGCTCCTTGAGCGCGTGGGAAATCTCATGCCCCATGATAGCGGCCAGCTCGCCGTCGGTCAGCTTGAGCGAGTCTATTATTCCCGTATAGACGACGATTTTTCCGCCGGGCATGCACCAGGCGTTCACTGTGTCTTCCTTTATGACGTTCACCTGCCAGTTCCAGTTGAGGGCATCCTTGCGGAAGGCCGGGCACTGGGCAATGAGGTTCCTGGCTATAGTCCTGACCCGTTCCGTGGTTGCGGAATCAGGGTTGAGCGTTTTGTTCTTCCTTGCTTCCCCAATGACCTCCGCGTACTGGGAGTCCGCCTGCTGGTTCATCGCGGCCTCGCTGACCAGCATCATCTGGCTCCTGTCGGCCCCTACGCTGCCCCCTGCCGTAGTACTGGCACATGCGGAAAACGCGAACGTGGCCAGGACGAACGCAAAGACTTTGAAGATGTTTTTCATGGTGAAACCTCCTTTGTTTGACCCTGATCCTGAAACAAGCGTATTATAGTGGAGATTACAGGCTGGTTCAAGTGGGCGGTCATTCCCTTTCGGCGTGGCACCTGTAAAGTGGCGTGGCACCTTAAAGTGGCGTGGTACCGGCTTGCCAAAAGGCCGGCCATACGCTAAATTCATCCTATGGGCGTATTGGACATCGTACTCATCATTGTGGCCATTATCCTTTTTGTTGTCGGCATCATAGGCTGCGTCATACCGGGCTTGCCGGGCCTGCCGCTCTGCTGGGGCGGGCTGCTTACCGGACATTTCATACATTCCAAGGATCCTGTCACTGTTCCCGTCCTTATAGTCGCCGCGGCCGCCTGTGCCGTGGTGGAGGTGATCAATTTTGTAGTTCCGACTTATTTCACCAAGAAGTCCGGGGGCAGCAAGGCGGCCGGAACCGGAAGCATGCTGGGGGTCCTGGCGGGGGTCCTGACTGGGCAGATAGTGCTCATCTTCATCGGGCCTTTCATCGGTGCCCTCATAGGAGAGCTGCTCCATGACGCGAGCGATTTCAGGAGGGCTTTCCGCTCCGCCTGCTACTCCTTCCTGGGCTTCATCACGGGAACGGGACTCAGGCTTGTGGCCGCGGCTTGCATCCTGATTGTCTACATAAAATCCCTGGTATAACCATGCGTAAGACAGCCAGAAGCTTTTTCCTTGTCCTGCTCTGCGCAATCCTGGTCCTTGCGGCATTCTTCCTGACACTGCGACTGCTTCCGTCCCGCACGCTGTCAGCCTTCATCGGCAGGCAGTATTCCAGCCGCTTCTACGACCGGAACGGGAATCTCCTGTATGTAATGCCCCTGGAGGACGGCCTCAGGCGCGAGTATTACCCGCTGGAAAAGATGGGGACAATCCTCATACAGTCATTCATCGAAGCCGAGGACAGGAGCTTCCGCAAGCACTTCGGGGTGAATGTGCTCTCGCTGGCCCGGGCGGTGGCTCAGAACGGCAGGGAAGGAAGGGTCGTGAGCGGAGCCTCGACGATTACGATGCAGCTGGCCCGCATAATCTGGCCCAGGAAAGGCCCGGTCAGCCTGGCCGTAAAAGCCAAGGAGGCCGTGCTTGCGGTTTACCTTGAGTCCAAGCTTTCCAAGGATGAGATACTTGAGCTGTACCTTAACTCGGTGCCTTTCGGACAGCAGATAGAGGGCGTGGGCAGCGCGGCCAGGTCTTTTTTTTCCTGCGAGCCGTCATTGCTCAGCCCCGAGCAGTGCCTTATGCTGGCTCAGATACCCCGCAGGCCCGCGGACTCGCAGCTGGGGAAAAAGTTTTCTTATCCTGCGATGTGCATGCACTTCGTGAATCATACCATAGCGTCGTACAAGGATAAAAAATTGGTTATACCCCCCGATGTGAATCTTGCCGTTGACGCTTCCCTTACAGCCCATGCGGAATTCCTCATACAGAAAAAGCTTGAGGAATACAGGGAGTCCCGCATACACAACGGTGCCGCAATCGTGCTGGACAACAGGACGGGGGAAGTCCTTGCCTGGGCGGGAAACGCCTCCTTTGACGATGACGCGCATTCCGGGCAGATCGACGGTGTTGTCGTCAGGAACCAGCCGGGCAGCTCCATGAAGCCGTTCCTGTACGCGCTCGCACTGGAGGAAGGCTTCTCGCCGTCATCGGTCCTTCCCGACATACAGCAGGATTTTGGCTCAAGCGGGGTGTATGTTCCTCTTAACTTCAACAACCGTTATAACGGTCCCGTCCGCTTCCGCATTTCGCTTGCTTCCAGCCTGAACATACCGGCGGTATATCTTCTGCACGAAATCGGGCTGAAAAGCTATATGGAAAAACTGGATTCGCTGGGCTTTGAATCTTTGAAAGGGACGGAGGAAAGCACGGGGCTTTCCCTTGCGCTTGGCTCTAGCGAGGTGACCCTGGAAGAGATGGCAAGAGCTTTCTCCGTGTTCCCCAACGACGGCGTGCTGATGGCCTTGTCCTATATAAAAGCTGACCGTCAGGAGAGCAACGGCGGGGATGCGGTGAGGGCAGGCTGGAAGCGTGTGTTCAAAAGCGACACCGCCCGCGTGCTGTGCGACATACTTACGGATGAGAGCGCAAGGTCTCTTGGTTTCGGACATGCTTCCGTGTTCGATACCCCCTATCCCTCAATATTCAAGACGGGGACTTCAAACCAGTTCCAGAACATAATAGCCCTTGGGGCGACCAGCTCTTATACGGTTGCTGTCTGGATGGGCAACTTTGAGGGCGAGACCGTAATAGGCGAAACGGGCAGCAGCATTCCGGCCCGCATCGTGCGCAGCCTTCTTGATGAGCTTGTTCAGTCGGGTGGTGCATTGGCCTTCCGGCAGCCCGCATCCTACCGTAAAGTAAGGCTCTGTTCCCTCTCCGGCCTGCTTCCGTCTGCTTCCTGCCCGTCTGTCGTAGAAGAGTACGTAAGCAAGGGGCAGGAGCTTGCTTCGTGCAGCTGGCATTACAGCGAGAATGGCAGGGTAAAGGTCCGTTATCCGAACGAATACCAGCACTGGGCGGACTCCAAGAATTTTCTGGGCAACTCAGCTCATGGTACCGGTGATGCGGAGGGACCGCTTACGATTACATACCCCAGGAACGGCGCACTTTTCATTTATGACGCGTCCCTGCCTGCTTCCGTGCAGTTCCTGACCGTGACAGCAGTCGGCGGTACGGAAAAATCCGCGACGCTCAGCCTGGACGGGATTCCGCTAGGAAACGCCGTGCAGGTATTCTCCTGGAATGTCCCCCTCTCGCGCGGGACGCATGTGCTGTCAGTAACATGCGGGAATGAAAGGACGGTCTCGGAATTTGAGGTGAAATAAGAAATTTCTTATCTTCGTAAACCTGCGTTATATAACGCTGGTTTTTTGCGTTCGCAAACGCAATGCTGTATTATTGGCTCATCGACCGGGAGACACGGGCGAAACGAAACAAAAGCCAATAAGGAGGCATTATATGAAGAAGGTTGTTATGGTGGTTGCGCTTGCGGCCGTTTTGGGGATTCCGCTCTTTGCGCAGAACAAAGTCGGAAAAGTTACCGGCGTTCAGGTGCAGGAAAACCAGGTTGTGGTGAACATAGCCGAAGGACTCATCAATCCTTTTGAGGAAGGCGGGTTCACAAAGAGCGGGGATTCCAGCGTGACGGTTCCCCTTGACTTGGCCGTGGAGTTCTACTTCCCCATGATGGGCAGGCGTCCGGAAGGAAAGCAGCCCGAGGACAAGAATGCCGGGACAGCTTCCCAGGCTGATGAGTCCAAGACGCCGGAATTCCCCAAGCTGGAGGTGAAGAACCTTAAGATTGACCAGCTGGTGCAGGTCGTATACGCCGAG
>CAMNGY010000098.1 GCA_946538795.1 uncultured Treponema sp. | reverse complement strand
TCCCTTCCTGTGCCCGAACTGGTCAGGAGCTGAAATTGCTGGCTACACTTTCTCATTGATCAGGTAACGAAATGCTTAAGCTAATGCTTGTGCGCTTGACTGTCCGCGCCGGGGAGCTTGTCTGTCGTGACGGGCCAGCAATTCCCAATGCTCGTGTGCGCATTGGTGATCTTCTTTCAGGAAAAGAAAAAGCCAGGGATTCGTCAGGGAGGCCTGGTCTCCCGTCGTGACGGCGCGTAAGCAGGCGGACTGCAAGGATTCTTCAAACAGCCGTTTCAGATCAGCGCGAACATATAGCCAGTACCCACCATCACGAAGTTGCTCAGCCCGTGCATGACTGCCGGGTAAAGCACGCTCCGTGATTTCAGGAACGTGATTCCGTATGCGATGCCCAGTATGAACGCGTATATGAGCTGGAAGCAGGAGAAAGACACGCTGATCGGGAACAGGCTCCAGCGTATGTGCGCGAGCGAAAAGAGGAATGCGGCAATCACGACGGGCAGGAACTGCCTGCCGTGTCCCTGCCGTGACGGAAGCAAACGCAAAATCGTTATGGGGAGTGAGCGGAACAGGATTTCTTCCGACGTGCCGGAAAGCAGCAGCTGGAAGCCGAGGCTCCCGAGGACATTGACCGCCGTCAGCTTGCAGCCGGGTGGCTCAATCCTGCCCAGCCTGTACGCGGCGATATATGAGATGAAAACGTATGCCGTGATGATGACGGAGAAAACCGCCGTATACCGGATACCGGTTTTGCTCAGCCTAGGCTTCAGGTGAAAATCCGCGCCCCGCAGCATGCCCGGTCCGCCGGGCATCTTCCCGGCAATCGCGATGGCCGCACAGGCGATGGCCATCTGGACGAGGTGATGCACGGTGATGTACATGAAAACGCCGTCCTTGTCGATGGAATCATAATCGAAGAAGCCCGCGACAAGGCCGCCCGCTTTGCTCGCAAGGCTCTGGAACACGAACAGGCCCGCGGCGGCGGCCGTCAGGAGGAGGGTCTCATTTGTTCCTGGGGCAGTGCGTTCTGTTTTTTCGAGGGTCATAGTTCGGGGTTCATGGCTTAAAAACTCAAAATTTCATCGTTCCGTTCTTCAGGTCGTCCGCAAGGAGGAAGGCGGCATAGTGGGGTAGCGTGAGGAGGCCGTACCGCGTCCCCTGACGTTGCGGCAGCGGTAGACTATCCGCGCCAGCTCCAGCCATTGTTCCAGCTCCTTCAGCCTCCGCCGTTCCATTCTGACCCTTCGCACACAGGATACAAGTTTTATGGGCCTTTTTCAAGCTTCAAATACAAGTTTTACGGGTGTTTTTGTCGTTCCAAATACAACGTGCTGTACGGGAAAAATGAGTGCTCCCCGTAATCTTGCCCCCTGCGGCTTGTTTCCTTAACAGGATGAAACGAACTGCCGATTATCAAGATATGCGAAAATCTATGTCAAAATACTCGGGTATTTCAAAAAAGCTGGCTGTCCCCATTTTTAGAGGTTTTCATTCCATTCGATATAGCTTCTTTGTATGTTTTCTTCTATATATGTGCCTGTGCGCCGGACCGGCCCTCGCCCAGACCAAGCCCCTCTACAGGCTGCCGTCGGGCATTCCCAGCAACGCGAAGCCGGTTGCCGAGACTGAGCCTCTCATCATCGGCTGCGATGACGGCCTGTACAAGCTCCTGTCATCCGGGACGCGCCAGCCCCTCTGGGCGGGAGGTTCCGTCAGCCAGATTCTCAGGACGGCCAGCTTCTGGTACCTGCTGAGCGACAAGGGAATCATCAAATCTTCAGACCTGACTGCCTTCCAGGAGTGCAACGATGGCCTTCCCTTCCTGACGGTCAAAAGCTACGACGGCGAGAGCAAGAGCCTGGACAGGCAGGTGCAGATCCTCAAGGACATCTCCGCCGACCCCTTCGACGAGAACATCCTGGTGACGGCGACGAAGGACGCGGTCTACCTGTCCCGTGACGGCGGGACGAGCTGGAAGTCCATAGGCTCCACCAGCCGCTACACGCCGGGGATAAAGGCCGTCGCCTGCACGAGCATGAAGGTACACAACAAGGCGGGCGAGGTGACCGGCAGCGAGCTGGTCGTCTTCATGGCACATTCGATATACGGCTTCTCCTACTACCGGGCGGACGCGGCGAGGCCGGCATGGATTGACGTGTCCGCGGGCCTTGCCATCATGCCCAGCCAGACCCAGACCGACGAGCTGAGCGACATCCTGCCCGTCATCGTGAAGGATTCCGACGGCAAGCTCTATACGGACATATACCTGGCAAACTCCTATCTGCCGAACGTCTACCGCTTTGACTGGGAGAACAAGCGGGCCGTCACCGTCTACAAGGGCAAGGAGGCCGCCGACACCATTGACGGCCTGTGCCAGTCCGGCGGGAACCTGGTGTTTTCCACGGTGGGCAATATAGCATCCCTCTCGCTGGACTCGGGCAGCCTTGCGGATATGCCCGCCACAAGCAGGTCATGGCTCTCTCAGCTCAAGTCCGGGATCCGCCCCAACGCGGCATACGTTCCGTCGTCCGTGAGCGGCTTCGGGACGGCATTGCAGCTGTCGGAGCTGTGGCTCCTGAACCCCGACAAGGCGCAGACGGAGTACGGCGATGTCGCGGACGGCAGGAAGGCCCTGTACGCTTCCGCCTACCAGCTGAGGAACGCCACCGGAATCGAGAAATACAAGAAGCTGGCCAAGAACAACGGGCTGAACGCCTTGGTCGTGGACATGAAGGACGACTACGGCCTTTTGCGCTTCCAGCCGGAGGGCGAGCTGCTGAAGGCGAAGGGCTCCGTCACGATGTACAAGATTGACGTGGAGAACTTCGTCAGCGAGATGAAGAAGGAGGGCATATACCTCATCGCCCGCATCGTCGTGTTCAAGGACAAGAACCTGGCCTCCTACGGTGGCGGCAAGTATGCTGTCTGGGACTGGAGGAACAAGAAGCCCTGGGTAGGCGTGAGGGGGGAGGAGGACGTGCTGGACGAGAACGGCAACGTCATGCTGGGTGATGACGGCAATCCCCTGCCCAAGAAAACCGTATATTACGACGAGAACTGGGTGGACCCCTACAGCGAGGAGGTCTGGCAGTACAACATAGAGATTGCCCGCGAGCTGGTTGCCCGTGGTTTTGACGAGATTCAGTTTGACTACATCCGCTTCCCCACTGACGGCAAGAACATGGGGGACATATCCTTCCGCTGGAAGGACGAGGGCATGGACAAGGAGAGCGCCCTCCTGTCGTTCCTGCGTTACGCCCGGGCGAACATACAGGCCCCGATCGGCATAGACATTTACGGGGCAAACGGCTGGTACCGGTCCGGCACCAGGACGGGCCAGGACGTGGAGCTTTTCTGCAACTACGTTGACGTCGTATGCCCCATGTTCTACCCTTCGCACTTTGAGCAGAACTTCATGGAGTACAAGCCGGTCAAGGAGCGGCCCTACCGCATCTACTTCTTCGGCTCCTTCCGCAACACGGTGGCGGCCCGCAACAGGATGATCGTGCGCCCTTGGGTGCAGGCATTCTACATGGGCGTGCGCTACGACAGGCTCTACTATGACAAGGATTACGTGCGTCGGGAGATTTTCGGCGTGCGCGACGCGCTCAACCGGGGCTACATGTACTGGAACAACTCCGGGGGGGATTACGGGGACATAAGCCCCGACGTTGCGGACGACGAGCTTTCGCCTTGGTATTCCGATGAGGCCGCCCTGCAGACCCGCCTGCCAGCCTTCAGCAGCGGCGAGCGGCCTTCCTCCGGGGGGACCGGGGGCTCCAGCCCGCTGGCGGCAAAGGATGACATGGAGGCCCTGATGAGGCACAGGCAGGATATGATTTCCATCCTGAATTCCCTGTTGGACAAGGAGTACGAGCCTTCCCAGCAGGGGCCGTGGAGGTTTTTCCACGGGTTGCCGCTGGACGTTTCAGGCAGGCAGTGACGGTCAGGGGCATTTAGACTTGGTGACGCCGGGCTGACGGACCTTTGGGCCGTGACCCGCGTCCGGCGGTGCTTCGTCGGGGCTGTGCTTCGGTCTGGCGGGGATTTCGCCCGCAAGGCATCGCACGCCCTTTGTGGCGTCCGATCCTTTTATAGCGTCAGCTCCCCTTCGCCTTAAAGCGTTTTCAGGTCCAGCTGCTTTACTTCCTGGCGGCCTTCTGTTTTTCCCAGCGTGAGCCAGGCGTAGTGCCCTTCCGCAAGAGGGCCGGGGTTTACCACCGTCGTGTTCCCTATCTTGTCAATTCCGACGCTTTCGTGGATGTGTCCCGTGACGACGGCAAGGGGCTTGTAGTCCTCGATGAACTTCCTCAGGAGGGGGCTTCCGACGTGGATTCCTCCTAAAATCATGTCGCAGTTCGTGTCCTTGGGAGGATTGTGCATTATCGCAATCAGGTTGTTCCATTCTCCCTCGCCCTGGCTCGTTATCATGCCGAAGTCCGACAGCAGCTCCTCGTCCGTCCGCTCGAAGGGGGTCGTTCCGGTGAACTTGCTGCCCCCGCCGGAACCAGCCAGCGAAAGTCCATCCAGGCTGGTCAGGGTCCGCTCAACCGATATGTCGCGGCTGTCCAGTTCTGACAGGAAGGCCGGCTCGTCGCAGTTGCCTATCACCGAGTATATGGAATCATGCATGGAACAGAGTTTTTCCAGCGCGGGCAGTCCGGTCGCAGGCTCCCCGAACTTGGCGAAATCCCCTGCGAACAGCACCGCGTCCGCTTCTTTGAAAATGTCCTGCATCTTGTCCAGCACGTCCAGGTTTCCGTGCAGGTCGCTTATGACCAAAAATTTCATCTTTGAATCCTCCTTGTTGGGAATCTAAAAAAGCCTCGGTTTTTCGAGCTGCCCTTTTGCCTTACGGCATAATCTTGCTCAGCATCTCCATCTGCTCGTGGGTCCCAATGCTTATGCGCACGAAGTCCTCTATGCCTGGCGTTGCGAAATGCCGTATGAGGATTCCGGCTTCCTTGACCCGCCTGTATATTTCCTGTCCGCTCATGCCGTCCTTGCGCGCAAAGACGAAGTTCGTGCTGCTGTCCAGCACGAAGTAGTCCTTTCCTCTCAGGAATCTTGTGAAAGACTCACGTTCCTCCACGACTTTGCGGGCATTGTCCGCATAGTACGGGGCTGACTTGCAGGATGCGATGGCGGCGGTCTTGGCGACGAAATCGACGGGGAAGTGGTTGAATGAATTTTTTACGCAGAACACGGACCGGATCAGCTCCGGGTCCGCCACAATGTAGCCCAGCCTCATTCCGGCGAAGGAGAGGGATTTGCTGAAGGTCCTGACTATGACCAGGTTCTTGTGGTCCTTCAGCAGGGGCAGGCAGCTCTCGCCGCCGAAGTCGCAGTAAGCTTCGTCCACGACCACAACCCGTCCTTTGGGCGCGGCGTTCAGAACCTGCTCTGCTTCCTTCCGTGTCAGCGCAAGCCCCGTGGGTGCGTTCGGGTTTGCGAAAATCATCCCGCTGCCGGTTTCGTTGGCCTTGGCAAGCATGGAAGTGACATCCAGCCGCCAGTCGGGCAGGAGAGGAACCTTTTCCATTGGAATATTGTAGTAGCCGCAGTACACCGGATAGAAGCTGTAGGTGTGCTCCGGGAAAACGACGGGCCTGTCCGAGTCAAAGAAACTGTAGAACACGAAGCTCAGTACCTCGTCGCTGCCGTTTCCGCAGAAAATCATGTCCGGCGTAATCTCGAAGCCCAGCTCATCCTCCGGGGCGGGGCGGCAGGTGCCCTCGCCTTTGGACGGACGGACGGCGCGGGAAAGCACGCCGCCGGTCGTGTTGAGCATCCGGGCTATCTGCTCTCGGAGCTCCGTCACGTCGGGGTCAGGATACAGGCCCAGCTTCTCGGGTGTTGCGGACAATGCGGACTTCACCGCCTCAATGACGCTTGGGTGCGGGGGGTAGGGGTTTTCGTTTGCGTTGAGCTTTATATAGTCCCTGTCCGTCGGCTGCTCGCCGGGGACATAGGGATGAAGGCTCCCGAGCCTTTTTGAAACATATTCCATGACCTCATTTTATAGAAAAAGAGAATCATGGACAAGGGCGGGAGCCTGCTTGCGGGCGATTGCAATTAGCGGTGCTGCCTGAACAGCCAGTCCCGTATGCCTTCTATCTCATAGGCCCAGGTCCAGGTGCAGGGGTGGTTTCCTCCCTCGAATATGCCGCAGTTTATAGGGGCCTTTTGGGCTACCATGATTTCGACGGCTTTCTCGGACTGTTTCACGTCGTCGCCTGCCTTCCATTTTCCGTATGCGACCTTTACCCCTGAGTTCTCCCAGCTGTCGGTGAGCAGGTTCGCGCGGGAGAAGGCTGCCGTGTCGCCCTCGCAGACCTGCAGCCACATG
>CAMNGY010000097.1 GCA_946538795.1 uncultured Treponema sp. | reverse complement strand
TCAGGAGCTTGCTCATGATTCCGTAGTGCCCGTGGAAGAGGAATGCGTCAGCGAGCGCGGTGATAAAGGCGCTGGAGAAGATGAGGGCGAGCAGGCTCTGAATCTTTTCCTTATACAAAAAGAAAATCAGGAAGGGCCATACGACGAAGAGGCCGAACGACTGGGCGAGCGTGTTCCGGACGAAGAACATGGGGCTTGAGTAGCTGTCTATGCCGCTGAATTCCATAGGGGATGATGCGATGAGGAGCGTCGGGACCAGCAGTCCTGAGACCAGCCATAGTCCGGCGGACGCGACCGCAAAGACTTGCAGGCGCTTTTGACGGGACGAGGCAAGGCTCTTTCCTGCCGTTTCCGTAAGCGTCCTGACGAGCCGCACGAGGAGCGGGGTGAAGTAAACAAGCGCGGCGATGCAGCTGGTCAGGACGGCCCGTTTTACGGAGACTGTCCTGCTGATGAAGAGATAGGGGATGAAGGCCGTGACCGCAAGGCAGGAAATAAGGTAGAGGAGCCTTATTGGGTGGCGGAGCTTGTAGAAGATATTCTTCACCAGCGAGAAGATGTTGTTGCAGGTCCAGTAGAGGACCAGCGCGCAGGGGCTGTTGTAGAGTATGACGGCGAACACGAGGGCGAGGCCGTAGGTCTGCGCCTTGTCGCGGAGCTTGAGCCTCCTGGTGTAGATGCAGCCCGATATGAGGTTCACCGCCGTCATTATGAGCGGGAAAAGGTTTATCGTGAGGCCCGCGACATGCAGGAGGCCGTCCGGGGCGCCCATGTCGCGGATGAAGTTGCCGCGGTCGTGCAGGATGTACATTGGCTGCCCTTTGAGGATTTCCAGCGAGGAGATGCAGCTGTAGGCGGCGGCGAAGAAGGGAATCTGGATGAGGATGCCGAACGAGGACCGGAGCGCCATGAAGGGGGTGTAATGGTTCAGGCGGTAGTAGGTGGACAGGATCATGTACTGCTCGTCGCCGCTGAATGCTTTCTTCAGGAGCTTCGCCTTCGGTTCCAGCTGTTTCTGGGTGTCGCGCTCGACCTGCTGCCAGCGTTCTGCGACGATGTAGAGCGGGAGCGTGAGCAGGCTGACGGCCAGGCTCACCCCTATGATGGCGATGGTCAGGTTGTCGAAAACCCTGTAGCAGAAGCCGAACGTGAATTCAATCAGCTGCACGAGTGGATAGATAAGAATGGTGTAAAAAATGTTTCCCATAGTCCAAAAGGCTCCCTCCTGCCGGTCCTGGAGGAAGAATCCGCACCAATATAGCATAAAACGGCCTTTTAGTATACAATTATCGCATGATTATAACCCAGACTCCATTCCGCATGTCCTTCTTTGGCGGGGGAACGGACTTCCCCTCCTATTACAAGGAGCATGGGGGGGCTGTCATTTCGACGAGCTTCGACAAGTACTGCTACGTCACCGTCCGCCACCTGCCTCCTTTTTTTGAATACACGACTCACCTGACCTACTCCAAGGAGGAGAAGGTCAGTTCCGTGGCGGACATACGGCATCCCGCCATCAGGAATGCGATGGAATGGCTGGGGCTGGACGGAATCCGCCTTACGTACGAGAGCGACCTTCCTGCCCGCAGCGGCCTGGGGACAAGCTCCTCCTTCGCGGTAGGAATGCTGGAAGCCTTCTACGCGCTCAAGGGCCAGTACGCGGACAAACGCAAGCTCGCGGACGATGCCATTTACCTGGAGCGGACCCTCTGCGCCGAGTCCGGCGGCATACAGGACCAGATAGCGGCGGCGTTCGGCGGCCTGAACCGCATAAACTTCAGCCGCGACGGATACTCCGTCAACCCGATAATCATCTCTCCCGAGCGCAAGCGGCGGCTGAACCGCTCGCTCATGCTCTTCTTCACAGGCTTCTCCCGCTTTTCCTCAGACATACAGAAGGGGACGGAGCTTTCCCTGAAGGACAAGACGGCTCAGCTGGAGGAGATGCGCGGACTTGTGGACGAGGCGGAGAAAGTCCTCGTCAGCGAGGACAGGAACCTGGACGAATTCGGCCGTCTTTTGGATTACACCTGGAAGCTCAAGCGGGGCATTTCCGCCGGAATCACCACTGACACCATAGACATCCAGTACCGGAAAGCCCTGGACGCGGGCGCTCTCGGAGGCAAGCTCCTGGGGGCGGGGGGAGGCGGATTCCTCCTGTTCTATGTGGAGGAGGACAAGCAGGAGGCCGTCAGGGAGGCGATGAAAGACCTCCTTTATGTTCCCTTCCAGTTTGAGAACGACGGTACCAAGGTCATCCACTACAGCCCGGAAGAGGAAGCATGAGGCTTTCCGAGATGGGAAGCCCCGTGGAGAAGCTTGCCGGGGTCGGGGCCAAGACTGCGGGCCTCTTTGCCCGGCAGGGCATATTCACGGTGGGCGACCTGCTTTCAAGCTATCCCCGCGACTACGAGGACAGGACCCTCCGCATTCCCATCGCCGACTGGGACAAGCAGCCCAAAATACATACGGTCTGCAAGGTCCTGGCCCATTCCTTCTTTGGCTACGGCAGGACGAAGACGCTCAAGCTGTGCGTTGCGGACGGGACGGGTGAGCTGCAGCTGGTGGCCTTCAACCGGCCCTTCCTGGAGAAATCCCTGCCGGAAGGCTGCATCATCTCCCTTGTGGCCCAGTGCCAGTACAAGTACGGGGAGCTTCAGTCTACGGCGTTTGAGGCGAACCGGCTGGCTTACGAGGGGGAGCTTTCCGAGTGGGCCGCTGTCCCTATGGCTGACAGCGAGGTCATCCCCATTTATCCCCTGACCGAGGGGCTTTCGGGCAAGATAGTCCGGAAGGCCGTTGCGGTCGCCCTCAGGCAGTTCGGCAAGGCTGTTGACGACGAGCTTCCCGAATCCGTCATACGGGAGCGGGGGCTGCTGCATCTTGCGGATGCAATTGAGAAAATCCACCAGCCGGCCAGCCTTGCGGAGGCGGAGGAGGCCCGGCGGACCATAATCTACGGGGAGCTTTACGCCTTTGAGTACAAGATGGCCAAGCGCGCGCTGGCCCACCGGGGATACCTGCCGCCAGCGGACAAACTGCCGGTATGCGGCGGGCAGCCCCGCCCGCAAGTCCTTCCACCGCTTGACCCCTCCGGCATGCCGAGTGCGGCATCGTCATTCACGACCATAGACAAAATCCGCGAGGAATTCGTCAGGGGCCTTTCTCCCCGGCAGAAAGCGCTGCATGATCGCCTGCCTTTCGCCTTGACAGCTGACCAGATGGCTGTCATCAAGGAGATGGGGCGCGACATTGACAGGAGCGAGACCGAGCTGAACACGATGCTGAACAGCCCCGAGAAGCTTGGCCGGCCGCCTTTTTCCATGCAGAGGCTCCTGCAGGGGGACGTGGGGAGCGGCAAGACCCTGGTGTCCTTCTTTGTCTGCCTGAGGACCGTGGACTACGGCGGCCAGTGCGCGATCATGGCCCCGACGGAGCTGCTTGCGAGCCAGCATGCGGAGAACGCCGCCCGCCTGCTTGAGCCGCTGGGGATCCGCGTCGCCTTCCTGACCGGCAACGTCAAGAGCGCGGGGCGGAAGCTCCTCCTGAAAAGCCTTGCTTCGGGAGAAACCGACATAGTGATAGGAACTCATGCCCTCTTTGCCCGTGACGTGGTCTACAAGAAGCTCTGCCTCGCGGTCATAGACGAGCAGCACCGCTTTGGCGTGGCGCAGAGGGATTCCATCGTCGCCAAGGGGCGGGTCACGGCGGGGGAGGGGGAGAAAGCCCTGTCCCATTCCCCCGACCTCCTGATGATGAGCGCGACCCCGATTCCCCAGACCCTTGCCCTGACCGTATTCGGGGACCTTGACGTGAGCACGATAAAATCCATGCCGTCGGGACGCAAGCCCGTCAGGACCTACCTGACCGTCATGGGCCACGAGAGCAACGTCTACGAGGCCGTCCGCAGGGAGCTGGAGGCAGGGCACCAGGCATACTTCGTCTACCCCCGGATAAGCGAGGGGGACGGCCAGCTTTCTTCTGGCGGCGAACTGTCCGCGCCGGGCGATGACGGGGACTCTGGCCTCAAGAGCGCGGAGACGATGTTCGCGTTCCTGTCCAAGGAAGTTTACCCCGGCTACGCGTGCGCCATGATACACGGCAAGGTGGACGAGGAGGGGCAGCATAAAATCCTGGCGGATTTCCGCGAGGGCAGGGTCCGCCTGCTGGTCGCGACGACCGTGGTGGAAGTCGGCGTGGACGTGCCCAACGCGACCTGCATCGTCATAGAGCATGCCGACCGATTCGGTCTTTCCGAACTGCACCAGCTGAGGGGCCGCGTGGGGCGGGGCGACCTGCAGTCCTACTGTTTCCTCATATACGGAAAGGACATCACTGAGGACGGCAAGCAGAGAATGAAGGCCCTGCACGAAAGCACGGACGGATTCAGGATTGCGGAGGCTGACCTGAAGCTGCGCGGCCCCGGCGAGATCCTCGGCACCGAGCAGTCGGGCTACCTCTCGCTCGGCCTCGCGGACCTGGTGCGGGACAAGGAGCTTCTGGCCCTGGCCCGCTACGATGCTTTCAGCGAGCTGTCGCGCGAGATTCAGGACCGGCCGCGGAATGGCGGCTGATCCGCAGTTTGAATTCAAAGTCAAACTGCGACAAATAGCTGACGCAGAGGAAGAAGGAATTCAGCAGGAAGGGATACAGGTATGCCGTCCTGCCGTCCGGCATGAAGACCACTATCATTCCCAGCTCCATAAGCCAGATGACGGCCGCGCACAGGAAGTAGATGTTGAATCCCGCCTTCCGGGACAGGAAGAGCCTGGCTTCGTGCAGCGCAATGCAGAGCATGGCTATGATGAGCAGTATCCTTGTCAGCTGAGGGAGCTTGAGGTACATGAGGAAAGACGTGTATTTTCCCCATGCTGAGTCGATGGCCTCGTTGATCCGCCTGCGCATGCCGTTGTTCTTCCATCGCTCTACCGAGGGTGTCATGTATTCGTTCATGCCCTTCTCCCAGCCCTCCACCTTCCAGCCGGGCAGCTTGCAGTCCGGTCCCTCGTAGCTGGGAAAATAGAAGCTGTGCGGCGTTCCCAGCGCGTCAAAAAAGAAAGAAAGCTGGGCCTTTGCGAACGACTTAGGATTGTGGAGCACCAGGGAACTGTAGGCTTGCATGTAGCGCTTGCGCTGTTCTTCGGTCAGGTCCGTCTGCACTATCCTCCGGGTCTTCTGATAGTTTATGCTGTAGTAGGCGTTCCTGCCATGCTGGTTCAGGGCATTGAGGGGTATCAGCTCGTCAATGGTTTTCAGGTCCTGCTCCGCGCCCTTGTAGGTCAGGTTGTTGTGGCAGCGGAGGATGTACTGCAGGGGCAGCACGGTGTTGACCAGAAGGTAGTCGGACTGGAGGTATTTTTTGTCCCCGGTTTTCTGCGGAATCGAAAGCACCATCACGGCCAGCAGGAATATTCCTGCGCACCGCAGCTTCTGCGCCCGGCTCAAAGCGGAGAAGATGCAGAACATGGCGAATCCCAGCAGGCCGAGCACGAAGCCCTCGCTCCTCCATAAGGCGGTGAATACCCCTGTCAGGATTATGAGGGCTGTCCGTGCCGTGGAGCTTTTCTTTGCTCGTGCGCCATCCTGCAGGCTCTCATAGATGAGGATAAAGAAAAGGGCCGTCAGCATGCTGTAGAAGCAGTTCCTGTAAGGGTTCGGAATCAGGCGGGAGCTGACGCTGGGAAACAGGAACACGACGAAAAGGAGCTTCGCTGTCCTGCTGTTTGTCCTGCCGTTGTACGTCAGGAAATCGTAAAAATGAAAGAGAAGGGCCAGGAAGAAAATCCACTGCACGGTTCCGATTGAGAACTGGTGCGGGATGAAAGTCATGCAGGCCGTGTAAAAGCAGCTCGTGAACAAGTGGTGCCAGTAGAAGGGAAGCTGCCTGATTGCGTAGGAGTAGCCTATGTAGTTGTCAATCTCATAGGAGAAGCTTTCCGGCAGGCGGAGAAGGACGACAGCCTGTCCGATCAGAAAGACGGCGAGCGCGAATTTTATCCATGCTTTCCTGCGGAAATTCCTGACGATGAAGAACAGGATGTTCCAGACTGAAAAGATGATTATGGCCGCGAAGAGCTTGCCCAGCAGGATGCATATCAGGTGCTCTGCGGACAGGCTTACGGACGGGTTCGTTACGATGGGGCCGTATTCCTCCATGTAGTCAAAGTCCCTGATAAGCAGGCTTCCCGTAAAAAAGAACGATGCGATGAAATGGAGAAGGGGCAGGGCCTGAAGGCCGGCCCCCAGAGGGCGAAAGTTCGGCCACGCATGTCCCCGCCATATTTGGCCACAATCCTGCCCCTCCTGCCTTGCGTTTCCCGGCTTCAAGAAGTTCTTCACGATGCCGTACCCTCCAGCTCCTTCCATGTC
>CAMNGY010000096.1 GCA_946538795.1 uncultured Treponema sp. | reverse complement strand
CTCTCGCCGGGCACCCCGTAGATTCCGTCGCGGCCAAAGCACTGCTCGTGGTCAATGAAGTAGACCTTGAGCCTGTCACAGCCCGGCATGGAAGTCGTATAGACCGCCGTCCAGGTCTCCTGCTGCCCGGCGGCGACCGCCATGGGTCCTTCAAGCTGGGTCAGTTTCTTCCTGTCTATCTTGTAGTAGCGGGGGATGACGATCTTCACGTCATGCCCCATGTTCGTGAGCTGGATTGCGAGCGCGCTCACCATGTCGGCAAGCCCGCCTGTCTTGGCATAAGGAACAGCCTCCGAGCTGACCATAAGAATCTTCATAAGTCAAACCCCTTAAAACAAGTATATTCCTAATTATACCACAGAAGCTGACTTTTTGCCAGAAGAAAACTACTTGGTCGTGAAGGCTATAGCACCATCCCAATGGTCAGGCGGGTTGGCGATGAATTCCTCACAACGAGAAAGCATGAGCTTGGCAGCCTTGTCTCCCGGCACGGCGACAAGAGCCTTCTCAAAGTATTCCTTGCCCAAGTTCCAGATGCCCTGCTTGTATAGCTCCATCCCCTTGGTATAAGAATCCTTGTAAGTAGAAGGGAATTCATCAGGACTGCGGTCCACGGCAAAAATAGGAACAGCCTTCGCCTTGCCCTTGACGCGCACATCGTCCAGATAGCGGAAGCTGAACTCGCCCTCCGGGCAGTCGTCCTTGACGCTCTCACTGACGAGGACCATCGACCCGTAAACTTTGGTTAGTCCCTCAAGGCGGGAGGCAAGGTTGACCGTGTCACCGATACAGGTGTAGTCCGTCTTGTCTGCGGATCCCAAGGATCCGACTGTTACGTCGCCATAATGGATCCCGATGCCTATGTTGAACTTCATTCCCTCAGGCAGAATCAGGTCTCCCAATTCGACCGACGGAAGGACCTCCCGCATCTCGCAGGCAGCGGCGGCAGCTCGGCGGGCGTTGTCCTCATAGCTGACCGGCGCACCGAAGAGGGCCATGATGGCGTCCCCAATAAACTTGTCGATCGTGCCACCGTGCTTCTTTATGACGTTCACCATCGCTGTGAAATAACGGTTTAAGAAGGAAACCATCGTTTCCGGTCTGTTCAGCTCACTTATGCTGGTGAAGCTACGGATGTCGGAGAAAAGAATTGCAACAGCACGCTTCTCGCCCACACTGACCTTCTCGCTCGCATCGGAGTTGGTCACAAGTTCGTCTATTATCTGCTCGGGGACAAAGCGACTGAATGCCTTGCGGATTCTCCGCTCGAAGAATATCTTCTTCTCGACTATCAGCATCTTGTCGAAGAGTGTTCCAGACTCCTTTATGCAGTAATTGAACAGATCGGTCTTGTCCTTTGTGAAGTTTCCGCCAGAAACAATGTGCACCGTACCGAAGCATTCGCTGCCGTCAAACGACCTTAACTCACCGATAGAATAAGAGGAGAGCTGCACATCCTTGGAGAAAAAGCCGTCTATATTCTGGCGGCATTCCATACGCTGCGGGACAAGTTTGGAAACATTATAATCAGCCTTGACCTTCTCGAAGTCGGCAGCACAGACCTTGAGAAAGTCCGTGAGCTCCCTTTCCCCCATTCCCGACGCGGCCACATAGTAGCCGTGCGGACCGTCATTCTCTACGATGAAGAGCCCAGCGGCTGGAACCTCGCATATAGAAACTATTAAAGACAGAAAATCCGTCACTATTTCCTGCACCGACTCCATCGAATCGGACATCTCTATGATTTTCTCAAGAAGGACGTTCTTGAAGGATCCTTCCCTCAACAGCCCCAGCGCATTCTGGAAAAGCCTGCCGTCGTCCAAGTCCTTCCGTGCCTGGGTCAATTCCAGCTTGTCCAGTCTGGACGCTGGCATCTGCGCCAGCTCCTCTATATTCAGGGCCATAGTCTTCTGGTCTATGCGGACAAAGGAATTTGCGCCGCACCCCTTTGCCATAGCCTCATCAAACGGGAAAGCCCCCGTAGCGTACATTCCGATGGACAGCCCCTTGAAGCAGGGAATGGAGCGTATGACGCGCACCAAATCAAAACTGCGCGGCTCGTCATACTCCGCATTCAGCAGGAAAAGATCAGGAGCCATCTCGAAAAGCCTGTAAAGCGACTCCTTTCCATCACCGATGAACTGCACGGAGTAGTCATCGCTCAGCGTTGTCGTGAACAACTTCTGCAGGGTCACGGAGGTCTCAAGGACAAGAATCTTCTTACTCATTTACCAACTCCTTTACAGCATTGATGAGGTTGCCGCGCTTGAAGTCTCCCTTAGCGATGAACTTGCTCACCCCGGACTTCTCGAACTGGCTCAGGACCTCCGGACTCTGATCCGCGGACACAACGATCACCGGAACCGTCGCATACTTCTCCATGCGACGCAGGTTATCCAGCAGGACGAGGCCGTTCATGCGGGGCATATCCTTGTCAGACACAATGATGTCGTACTGCTTGGACTTGAGCTTCTCAAGTCCGTCAATTCCGTCCACCGCCGTATCAACGGAGAAGCCGCCACCCTCCAGGATAGACTTCTCTATCTGTCGGGTGGTGTCGGAGTCGTCTACGACAAGGACCCTGACTGTGCGGGGCTTGGTCGCCGCCTCATATTTCTTGATATCATAACCACGCAGGGACTTAAACTTCTTGAGGATTTCCGGCACGTGCAAGATCGGCACGATGTCGTAATGCTCATCGAATACGATTCCTTGCAATATCGTGAAGTTCCTGAACGCAGGAGGCAAGGGCTTTACGACGAGCGAAACCTACTGCTGCACCTGCTCGACGACGATTCCGATCCTCTGCTCCATGTATTCGGCTATGAGAATGGAGTCCGCGTCCGTAATCACCCCGCCCTTGTGATCCTTAAACAATGTGGACAGGGAGAACACCGGAACCAGCTGTCCCTCAAATTTGATGTAGGTCTGGTTCTGTAAGGTAACGTACTCGCTCTTCTTGCGGTAAATGACGTCCACTATATGCTGGGACGGAATGAGGAACTTGTCCTGGTTGGACATGACGAACAGGCCCTGCAAGGTAGACAGGGACAGCGGGAAATGCAGGATGAACGAAGTCCCCTTTCCAAGGGTGCTCTCCAGCCTGACACGGCCCTTTATTTTCTCTACATTGGTCCACACGACATCAAGGCCCACGCCACGGCCGGAAAGCTCCGTCACTTTGTCCTTGGTGGAGAAGCCCGACATGAACAGGAACTGCGACAACTCCTTCTCGCCCATGTCCTTTATCTCGTCCGCCCTCTCAACGTACAGTTTGGAGGCCTTTGCACGAATTTTCTCGAAGTCTATGCCCCGGCCATCATCGCTGACGGTAAGCTCTATATGCTTGGTCTCCCTCTTACAGGTGATTGAGATGACCCCCTGCTCGTCCTTTCCTGCGGCCTTTCGTTCCTCCGGAGTCTCAATTCCGTGGTCCAGGGCGTTTCGGACCAAGTGCATCAGGATATCGTTCAGCTGCTCCAGGATAATCTTGTCAATCGCGACATCGGTCTCCGGAATGTTGGCACGGACGGCCTTACCCAACTGCATGGACTCAAGCGCAATCGTGTTCTCGAAGGGACGCAGGACTATGCTGATTGGCAGCATCCTCAGGTCAAAGACCTGACTCTGCACGCTGAAAATAGAAGTCTCAAGCGCAAATATATCGGATTCGAACTGCTTGCGTATCTTGGAAAGCTCGTGATTGTCTGTCTCCTCCTCTATGACCCGCAGCTGATCCAGCTGGTGCTTCAGGCGGAACTCCCGCGTTATCATCGTATCAAACGCGCTGATTATCTCGTTGACGCGGCTTATCTTGATGCGGATGGACTGGATGTCTGAAATCTGCTGATCTTCCTCGTCCTCCTCCTCACTGCCCTGCAGCTTGTCCTCTTTCTCGCGCCGTATCTGCTCGGCAATGGAGTCCACGTCCACAAGCTCACCCGCCGCAAGCTTGTCGCAGGACTGCAAGTAAAGGTCCACGTTCATGTCATCGGTTCCACGCTTGCGGATGCCTACGACGCATTCGGCAATCTTGTCCGCAACGAAGAAAACAAGGCGGACCAGACGGTCGCTGTTCTTCACCTGGCCATCCTTGACGCCCTTATATATATCCTCCACCGCATGGGCCAGCTTCTCTATCGTGGAGTGTCCGAGCATACGAGAGTTGCCCTTTATTGTATGGAGGTTGCGCAAGAGCCTGTTGAGCGTGTCCGTATCCTTGGGGTCCGTCTTCAGGGCCAGCACGTCCTTGCGCGCATCCTCCAGCAAATCCGAGACTTCCGAAAGGAAACTCTCGGTAATGTCAGATGAAACCTTCGCCATCTCCTAAACCTCCGCCTTCTTCTTCTGAAAGTAAAATACGTTCCCGTCAGAAACCTTCTCCAGGGAACCGGGCATGACGCTCCGATCTATCTGTGCGATCTCGCTCATCGAGACAAACAGGAAGCTGCCCTCAGCCATGCATTTGTCCGCAATCACCTTTAGGATCCTGGTGCGCAGCTCCTGGCTGAAATATATGAACACATTCCGTATGAACACGATATCCTGCATCTTCGGGAGAATTCCCTCGGACATAGGGTTGTCCATCTCCGCAAGGTTTATCTGCCGCGTCGTTATGAAACTGCGGATTTCATCGCTGAACGCGATTTTCGCATTTGCAGTCCTGTAGGGAAGCAGAAGGTTCTGGAAAGTAACCCCGTCCCCCCCCCTCATGGATGAGGCGTTGAACACTCCAGCCGCGCAGTGGCTCAGCACGGCAGTGTTTATGTCACTCGCCGTGATGTGAGCCTTGATTCCGCAGTCCTTGGCCAGCAGCGCCAGGGAATAGGCCTCCTCACCGTAGGAGCAGGCCGCGCTCCATATCTTGATAGGCTGGCTGCCATGCCGGGCTGCCCAAGTAGAGAGAATCTTGGAGCGCACGAACGAGAACTGCTTTTCTTCCCTGAAGAAGTAAGTCTCGTTGACAGTGCTCTCGTTTATAAGATCCATAAGGAGAGTCTTGTCCTTCTTGAGCCTTTCAGAATATTCCTGCACGGATAGAAGCCCAAGTTCATCCAGTTTGCTGGACAAGTAGCTTCGGATTCCCTCCCTGTGGCTTGAGCGGGGAATGATGCCTGTCGTCATCGTTATGAGGTCTATTACGAGGCCAAGGTTTTCATCGCTCACGATCATACCACTGCCCCCCTCACTCCTTCTCCACCTACAAGGTCCAGGATCCTAGAGGCAATCTCATCCCTGGGGTAAACCTCGCTCGCACCTCCAAGCTCTATGGCCGCTGCAGGCATACCGAACACGGCACAGGTGGACTTGTCCTCGACTATCGTCCATCCCCCATTGTCGCGTATAAGCTTGCAGCCTTCCGCCCCGTCACGCCCCATACCCGTAAGCAGGACGGCCAGGCATGACTTACCGTAAAGCCTGGCCGCGCTCCTGAACAGCATGTTCACGGCAGGCCTCAGGAACCTCTCCGGAGGCTCATCAGAAATACGAAGAACCGGATGGGAATTACCTTTTACAAAATCTATGACCAGATGCCTGTCTGCCGGAGCCATGTAGACCACACCCGGCAAGGCCTCCTCCCCGTCCCGGGACAGCCTGACCGTCAAGTTACCGCATGTTCCGTCCAGCCATTCTACGAGGTTCCTGTCCGCCCCCACCTCAATGTGCTGGGCGTACAGAATTGGCAGGGGAAAATTCCGTCCCAGGCCCTTCAGGACTTCAGCGACTGCAGTAGGGCCACCCGTAGACGCACCGATGCAAAGTATACGGTAACCACGGAAAGGACGGATTTTGCTCCCCCTTCCGTCACTGTCAGGATGATTTGACAAAGATGCTATGGACTCCAATCGCTCCATAAGATCATCAAAGAACGCATTGCCATACTCGTTTACCCTGGGCTTAATCATGAACTCAGTAGCCCCGGCTGCCTTGGCCGCTATGGCCTTGGAAGAGTCCTCCGCCATCAGTATGACTGGTATGCGCATGGATTTTGCCAGAAACTTCGTCGCCTCAAGCCCGTCCATCTCCGGCATGTCGATGTCACTTATGACCGCATCTGGCCGCTCCCCCTTCGCCGCATCTATGGCCCTGCGACCGTTGGAGACTGAGGCAATGATTTCCATGCCGTCCATCTTGGTGAGCTTCTGGTCAAGTATTGCCCTGACTACCGCAGAGTCATCGGCGATTATGAGCTTCATTCACCCTCCCCTATTCCGCAGACTTCAGCATACCTGTGGAGAAGAACTTCTTTATGAGCAGGTCAGGCGAAATCAAGATGCGCCTGCGACCCGTATCGGAGTAGTCAATCGCACAGATGCCGCACTCCCACAATCTTGCCCGTATACTTCCCGGATAAAGCCGGAAGCCTCCCATGTCCAAAAG
>CAMNGY010000095.1 GCA_946538795.1 uncultured Treponema sp. | reverse complement strand
GATGCTATTATATAGAAAGAATTGATTCGTGATAAGGGGGAGGGGTGCGGGTCCAAGCGGCCTGATGCCCCAAAGCTTCTCACGCCCGCCCCGATGAACCGGGAGCGCACAAAATGGGGCTACCCGGCGGGGGCGGCCCCGCGTATCACGTGACCGGCTCGGGCAGCCTCCCGGTTCGACCGGAAAACTGCCCCGATTTTTTCAGAACACGGAGCGCGCGTAGATGCCGGGCTTGGTTCCCCGGTAGTAGGCGGGCGCAATGTGGTCAACGTGCCAGCCCCCGTCATAGAAGCCGGAATCATCGGCGGTCGGGCTTATGAAGATGACCTTGAGCTCCTTGCGCTCTGTATCGTAGACGAACTCGTTGGACTGCCAGTCCTCGCCCGTCAGGCGTTCATAGTCCATCTGGCTCTCCTTGGGCGTGTAGACCGAAATGCGGTACTTCCCGCTCTTAAGGCCCAGGTGCACGACACAGCCCCCGGTGAAGCAGCCCTTCCAGTAGGCGTGGCAGAGGCACTTCTCCTGCCAGAAGTTCGTGTGGATGTCGTAGTGCCAGGAATAGGACAGGGCGGTTATGCTGTCCCAGGCATCGTTGCCCTCCATGTCCGTCACCCTGATGAGGCAGGGGACGTCGTTCATGTCGCCCCGGTTCTCCGGCCGGTATATCTCCAGGGCAGACAGGGGGAACATGCAGGACAGGACAAGAAGCACAAGCAACAAGCGGCATTTCATCAATATATTTTCGGCATGAATTCCGCCCCTCCACATCAATAGCACCACATCAATCATGCCACGGCAATAGGCAAAAGCCGCGTTTTACGGTATACTGTCGCAATGAAGCAGCAGACACTCGGAGAGCTGACGATTCTTTTCATTTTACTGCTATCTTCGGCCCGCGTTTTTTTCATACGTTCGGAGCGGAAGGATCCTCTTTCCATCGCCCCCCTGACAGCCCTGGTGTGCGCCAGCCTCAGTTTCCTGGCATGGGGCGTGTGGATGCAGGAAATCCTCGTCCTGCTGCTGTCGCTCTGGGTCTTCATCTGGAATTTCAGGGCGCTCCTGCGTCTGAACGAGAACCTGATAATAGACCACTACAGCCCCCTCTTCCTTCTGATATCATCCTTCAACTGCCTGCTGCTGGCGGTCGCAATCCTGTTTGTCTTCTATTTCCGCCCTGTACGCACGGATTTGCATAAACTGGGAGTGGAAAAACAGGTCTCGCGCCTGTGCGGAAACATGACGGACGGCTTCAGGGAAAGCGATTCCCCCCAGGAACAGAAGACGCTGGATCTGACAAGCTACATGCCAGCCGAAAGCGGCCAGGGGAAAAAGGGAACCATCCTCTTCCTCCCGTCAGAGTGTGCCACGGTGGAACTGTACGAGCCTTTCCTGGCAAAGCTGGCACGTGACGGCTACACGGTATACGGAGCGGACTTCTATTCGGGCGACGTAATGCCCCGGGACAGCCTGGCATACCGCCGGGAAACGAAGCGCTTCTCTTTCGTCAGGGGGCGGCTGACAGACAGCCCCGCCTACAAGGAATGGTGCGAGCAGAAAAAAGAAAAGCTTTTCACGGACATGTTCCGCTGCATGACGGAACTTCTTCCCTCGGACGAAAAACTGATCCTAGTGGGCGACGGCCTTCCCACGGATCTGTACATTTCGCTTATATGGCAGGACGAACGGGTGGGACGCTGCTTTGACATAGCGAACATCAACGACTACAAGACACCGGGCTGGGGCCCCGTGGAACAGACCAACCCGCTCCTGGCCTCCATACTGGGCTTCCCCCGCGACGGAGCGATGTACACGTCCAACAGGATGGCTTCCGTGCTGGAGCAGATGATAGCCGGGGGTAAACAACCGTAAATGAAGGCGCGGGCAAGAACCGGGCAGGAGCCAGCCTGATGCGGATGAATGAGGCCGGACACCGTTGAAACTCCCCGGAAAGTTCGCTATACTTCCCCTATGCTTGAAAAGCCCATTTTAAAAAAGCTGTTCCCGCTGGCCCTGACAGCCCTCGTAATCCTGCTGGACCAGCTGACCAAGGCGCTGGTCGTCCGTTTCATCCCTATGTATTCCCTTCTCCGAGACGGTGCCGTCATCCCGGTGGCAGGCGATTTTATCCGCCTGATTCATGTCAGGAACAAGGCCGTCGCGTTCAGCCTTGGTTCAGGGCTCCCGGACGAGGCCAGAAGGCTGCTCTTCTCCATCCTGCCCCTCGCCATTATAGTCCTCGTGTTCGTCGTGTACTTCAGGAACAACGAATTCACATCCTTGCAGCGCTGGTCCATCTGCGGCATCCTGGGCGGCGGCCTGGGAAACCTGATTGACCGGTTCTTCAGGCCGGACGGAGTCGTGGACTTCATTGACTGCTATTTCTTCGGCCTGTTCGGGCTGGAACGCTGGCCCACGTTCAACGTGGCGGACTCCGCTGTCGTCGTCTGCGGAATCCTTTTCGTGCTGTCGTTCCTGCTCCAGATGAAGGGCGAGAATGACCATAAGCAAAACTCACAGGAGACATCTGTATGACAAAGAAAAATTTCTCGTTGCTGTTCCTGCTCGCGGCGACCGTCGTGAACATCGTCATGACCCTCGTGATTGTAGTAACCCTGATCGTCCTTGCCATGCTTGTCATCAAGAACATACTGGGACTGGAGGCGCAAAGCGCGGCTGCCGCCATATCCATAACCTGCACGGTGTGCTTCATCGGCGGCATAGTGCTGGACATGTTCGTCTACGCAAAGCTTATGGATCTGGTCATAACCCGCTTCCATCTGGAGGACAAGCTGGACCCCCGTATGCTGGGAAAGCGCGGGGCGGCCATTTACGCGAAGGAGAAGGCCTCCAAGCCAAAGACCAACCTGCCCAAGTCCGTGCTGGGCGACGATGACAAGGACACCTGGGGGCAGACAGCCTACGGCGACAACACCCCCGAAGTTACGATTGCCCCGGAGGATGCGACCTACACCCCGCTCAACCCGGAGGACTTCGCCGGCAGGAAGGAAGATTAGGAAAGCCCGGAATGCGGCCCGCCCAGGGCATGCGCCGGGGCAAATTTTTTTCGTCAGTCTTTCCGGTCGTTCCAGCGGTACAGGACGCAGGGGCGGCCCCCCGTTTCATAGTTGATGCTCTCGGATGCCTTGCCGGTATTGACGATGTAGTTCATGTAATGGCGGACGGTGACGGCGGAAAGCCCCACGTTCTCAGCTATGACATCCCCGTTCAGCCAGCCCTTCTGCTCCTCCAGGTATGAGAGGATGTGCATGAGGGTCTTCTCCTGTATGCCCTTGGGATAAACCTTTCCCGCTTCGTTCTCCCCGCGCCCTGCTCCGGCCCGGCCCTGTCCGCCTGAGTTCCCGCCGTGCTGGGAACCTCCGATTATGCTGTCCACGCAGCTCTGGTCCAGGACGGTCGCAGAACTCAGGGCCTTTCGCTTGGCCTCGAACTTCTCCAGGGCGACCTGAAACCTCTCGTATGCGAAGGGCTTTATGAGGTAATCCAACACCCCCAGGTGCATGGTGCTCTCCAGCGTCGTCGCATCGTTGGCCGCAGTCACCATGATGACATCCGAGGGGCACTTGCGCTGCCTGAGCTGCTTGAGCGTCTCCACCCCGTCCATGATAGGCATGTACACGTCCAGGATAATCAGGTCGGCGGCGTTGTCCTCCAGAAAGTCCAGCGCCTCCTGCCCGTTCCGGCATGCGCCCAGGACATTGAACTGCTTGTTCTTGCGGACATACTGCTCGTTTATCATTGCGACCATTGGGTCGTCCTCAACAATCAAAACGCTATAGGGCATACAAACTCCAGTGGCTTCTGCGGCTCAGTGCCGGCGGCCCGATCAAATGTCCCCGGCCTGACCCTGCCGGAAGTTTACCATAAAACAGGTTCCCACGCCAACCTGCGACTCAAAGGAAATGTTCCCGCCCAGGCTTTCCACCAGCTGACGGGTATGGTACAGGCCCACGCCGCGCCCCTTGCCCTTGGTCGAAAAGCCGTTGTCAAAGACCTTGTCCTTTACGTCGTCCGCTATGCCGCAGCCCTTGTCCTTCACCGTTATGAGAAGCTCGCCGGGCTTGGTGAACACACCGAAGGTAAGCTCCCGCGAGAGCGAGGGGAAGGCGGAGCCCAGCGACACCTGCATGTTCATCGCGTCCAGCGCGTTGTCTATCAGGTTGCCGACAATCGTGACCAGGGCCTCCGACGGGAGCTTTATGTCCTTGTCCTTGAAGCGTATGCCCTCCTTGAGTATGAACTTGACGTTGCACTCCGACGCGCGGGCAATCTTCCCGATGAGCAGGGCCGCGAAGGAAGGGTTGTCCACCGAGTGCATGACCCGGCTCAGGGTCTCGCGCTGTATGATCGAGATGTTCTCTATGTAAGATACTGCCTTGTCGTACTCGCCGATCTGAATCAGCCCCAGTATGACGTGCAGCTTGTTGGTGAAGTCGTGGTTGTTCGCCCGCATGGAGTCAACCAGGTACTTGGTTCCGGAAAGATCCTCCATCAGCTTGGTGTATTCCGTGCGGTCGTGCAGGAGGGCCACAGCACCCTTTATCCTTCCTCCCTGCTTGACCGGTATGCAGTCTATCAGCAGCTCCGTCCCGCCGTCGGTCTTCTCGTGCATGCCCATCACGCTCTCGCCCGTGCCTACCGTGTCAAAGAGGTATTTCTCGGCAAAGAGCCGGCCGTTTATGAGGGCGTCCTTGCCCTCCTCGTCGCAGCCGAGTATTTTTTTTGCCACACCATTGATGAACTGGATGTTCCTCTCGTCGTCAATCGCGACGATACCCTCGTGGATGGACTCAAGGATGTTATCTCGTATCGTGTACATGGCAGAGAAAGTGTCGGGCTCGTAGCCGTGCAGCCTCTGCTTTATCCTGCGCGAGAGGGTCCCGGAGATGACTATCTCGATCATGATGGCCGCAATCGTCACCGCGATGAAAAGCAGGATTGTCTTATACGTGGCGGAATGTATGGAGGTCTTGAGGATTATCGTCATGATGAAACCCGCGTACTCGCCCTTCTCGTCATAAATAGCGCAGTAAGTCCGCCGCTGGGGGCCGGAGGGTCCGGTCTCGTCCACCGCGTGGAATGTGGTGGGGCCTCCCTGCGCGGTCTGGGGCAGGTCGGGGACCACGCCGCCATAGGGCGTGCCGATGTAATCGTTGTTCGTGTGGTACACCCTGATGTTGTCCGGTCCCACGATCGAGATGACGTCGATGTCGTGAAGCTCCGTGCAGATGGAGTTGAAGTAGCCGGTCAGCTCGTCCCGGGGCAGGTTCTTGGTGAATCCGTAGAGGCGGGAAATCAGGTCCGCCGTGTTCAGCAGGCTCTTGTCAACTGCCTGGGCGTTCGCGTTGACGTTTATGTAAGCCCCGCCGACGCTCAGGAGAATCGTGATGACGACGATGAGCAGCAGGTGCGTCTTCTGCATCTCGTGCCTTATGGAATTCAGGGGACCTTTCTTCGCGTATTTCGTGCTTTTCATCTTTCTTCCATTATAGAGCATTTCCCGCACATTTGCAATTTTCCAAAGGCTTTCGAAAGTTAAGAAAGCGGAAGGGATAACAAAACGCGTTTTTTATCTTTGGAAAAAATTGTCATTTTTTTTCGCTGGTGCTAGTATGAAAGCATAAGAAATGAGGAGGACAGCAGCAAAGGAAACTTGCTGCCGCCCCCGGAGGAAAAAAATATGGGTTCGGTATTTGAGGCAACGATGCTCGTCTGCTTCGGTTTTTCTTGGCCCTTGAACGTCATGAAGGCGTACAAGGCAAGATCGGCAAAAGGAACAAGCCTGGCTTTCATCCTTTTGATAATAACTGGTTACGTGGCGGGGATACTGGCAAAGTACATCAACCATCAGTTGAACTACGTACTGGCAGTTTATTTCCTGAACCTCGTTATAGTTCTTGTAAATCTTGCGGTCTACTTCCGTAACCGCGCATTAGATAGGAGAGTAAAAGTTATGACAGTCAACAACAAAGTGAGCGATGCAGTGGTTCTTTTCGGCAGCAACGCCGACAAGGAGATTCCGGTTGCGGAGATAGCGGAGAGCTACGACTTCAACTTCAAGATGTACAACAGGAGCATCTACAACCTGTCCCTCAAGGACGCAAAGAAGACCTTCGCCGACAAGGTTGAGCCGCTCAATCCCGAGGCTGTCATAATCCACATCGGTGCGGATGACTATGACCTGTTCAAGAAGAGCTCCGCTGAGTTCGACATCAAGTACATTGACCTTATTGCCAGCATCAAGGCTGCCGACAAGTCCAGGAGGATCGCCCTGGTTTCCAACATGGATGCGAGCGGACGCACGAACTTCACCGAGATGAACCGCCACATCAAGGCGATTGCCGAGTCCGAGCAGTGCGTGTACGTGGACATAAACG
>CAMNGY010000094.1 GCA_946538795.1 uncultured Treponema sp. | reverse complement strand
CGTAGGCGGCGACCTTGCGGCCGTTTATCTTGCCGAAGCCGGTGATGACCCCGTCGTAGGGAATCTCTTTGCCCGCCATCCCGAAAGAGGTGCACTGGTGGCTCGCACGGGAATATATCTCGTGGAAACTGTCCTTGTCGCAGAGGGCGGCGATGCGCTCTATGGCGTGGAGCTTGCCCTTCGCGTGCTGTTTTTCAAGATTATACGTGTAGTTAGCCATATCAAAAATAGTAACAGCTATTGCCCTCGTAGTCAATGACAAAAATGCCTGTTTTGTCAAAAAGCGGGGTATCTTCCATACTATGCGCTTTTTACGGCAGGCTTCCTGAATTATGCCTTCCACATGGAGGGCAACCGGGTCGCCGTACGGAACAAGTACGTTGACAGCTTCTTTGGGGAAATACGGAACGCAGGCTTCAACATCGATGTGGGAGGGTGATGAAAATTCGCAAAAGCCCTTGACTTATTGTTTCTTTCTCGGTATAACATAGAAAACCTAGTTAGCAAGTCGGAAATAATACGTCTTACTCGGTTGGTTTGTTATCTTTTTAGCCCGTGCACAAATGTGCACGCATATTTATGGAGGAAACATTTATGAAGAAGATTCTTAGCGCAGTCATAGCGTTCGCAGCCGTCGCGGCCATTGCCACGGCAAAGCCCAAGACCGTGACCCTCAAGGTCGGTGCCACCCCGGAGCCTCATGCCGAGATCCTGAAGCTGGTTCAGAAGGAGCTCAAGTCCCAGGGCATCAAGCTCAAGATCGTCGAGTTCACTGACTACGTGACCCCCAACAAGGCCCTGGAGGACGGGCAGATTGACGCGAACTACTTCCAGCACCTGCCCTACATGGAGTCCTTCAACAAGGAGCAGGGGACTCACCTTGTCAATGCTGGTGGAATTCACATTGAGCCGATAGCCCTGTATTCCAGGAAAATCAAGAGCCTGAACGAGCTTTCTGACGGTGCGAAGATCGGCGTTCCCAACGATCCGACCAACGAGGGCCGCGCCCTGCTCCTGCTCCAGTCTGCGGGTCTTATTACCCTTAAGGCCGAGGCCGGAATAACCGCGACTCCCCTGGACATCGTGTCCAACCCCAAGAACCTGAAGTTCACCGAGGTTGAGGCCGCATCCGTCCCCCGCATCCTGCCGGACGTTGACGCCGCCGTAATCAACGGCAACTACGCGATTCCCGCCGGCCTGAACGCCAGCAAGGACGGCTTGTTCGTCGAGGGAGCCGACTCTCCCTACGTCAACGTCGTCGCCGTCAAGGCCGGGCACGAGAACGATGAGGCCATCAAGGCCCTTGTCAAGGTCCTGAAGAGCGACACCGTCCGCAACTGGATCCAGAAGAAGTATCCGAACGGAGACGTCATAGCAGTTTTCTAAGCTGATGAATCCCTGGCGGGCTGGCTCCGGTGTGCCTGTGGCTTATCCGGGGCCCCGCCGGAAAATAGTTTCTGCAAGCGTGGCAACGGCCTGATAATCTTCCTGTCGGCCCCGCCGGAAAACAGCCTTCCTTGAATTTATTCCCGTTTACTGCTATCATTCCCGCCATGGATTCTGAGAAAACGGATAATAACATAAAAGAGAACATACTTGGTACCGAGCAGATTGGCAGGTTGCTGGTGAAATTCGCCGTTCCCGGCATTGTTTCAATGGTTGTCAATGCCCTGTACAACATAATAGACCAGATTTTCATAGGGCAAGGAGTAGGCTACCTGGGGAACGGGGCAACTACGATCGTGTTTCCGATGACCGCCTTTGCCATGGCGTTCTCGCTCCTCTTTGGCGACGGGGCGGCGGCGCTGTACAGCCTGAAGCTAGGTGAGAATAAGCGTGACGAGGCCGCCAAGAGCAGTCTGGCGGGTATACTTGGCTTTGCGACGGGCGGACTTGTCATAGCGATTTGCTACCTCCTTTTTTTCCCTGCCCTGTGCCGCATTTTCGGAGCGACCGATGCAATCCTTCCGTATGCCATTGACTATGGAGTCATAATCACCTGCGGACTGCCTTTCTTCGCAATCTGCACGGGCGGGTCCAGCCTTATCCGGGCGGACGGAAACCCCCGCTACAATATGATAGGGCTTTTCGCCGGTACTGTCATAAACCTTGTGTGCGATCCCCTTTTCATATTCGTCTTCCACTGGGGGGTAAAAGGTGCGGCCTTTGCCACCATTCTGGGGCAGTTCGTCAATGCCCTGCTGAACATCTACTATTTTTCCCATAAGATGAGCAACGTGGAGCTTACTTTTCCCCTGCTCAAGAAAAGCTTCCCGTATATTCCAAAGGTCGCGCGGCTGGGGGTCTCCAGCTTCATTACCCAGATGTCCATGGTTGTTGCCATAGCGATCCGCAACAATGTCCTGCGCCAGTACGGAATGCAGAGCAAGTACGGGCCGGACATCCCGATCACGGCGCTCGGCATAACGATGAAGGTATTCGCCATAATAATAAGCATTGTCATAGGGCTTTCAGCCGGGGCCCAGCCTATTTTCGGCTACAACTACGGCAGCGGCCGTTACGGACGGGTAAAGGGCTGCTTCAAGCTGGTGGCCATATTGTGTACCATCGTCTGCTTCATAGCGTTCCTGCTTGCTCAGTTCGTGCCTATGGCCATCATAAGCATATTCGGATCCGAGAGCGAGCTGTACAACGAGTTTGCCGTCAAGTGCATGCGGATTTTCCTTATGCTCATACCGACTGCGGGTGTGCAGATTATGAGCGGCATCTTCTTCCAGTCGCTCGGCTATCCGGTACAGTCATCGGTTCTTTCGCTTTCCAAGCAGATTTTGTTCCAGGTACCGGCAACCATCATCATCCCCATGTTCATGGGGTTGGAAGGCTGCCTGTGGGCAGGGCCGGTCTCCGACTTGCTGTCCATAGTGCTTACGGTAATTCTTCTTCTGGCCTACTGGAAGCGGATTTTTACCAAGAAGTGACGGGCCGAATGGCGGAAGCAAGGTTCTCGCAGCGGCAGAGTCAGTCTCAAGTCCAGCTGATGGGCCAGTCCCAGATACAGTCCCTGGAAATTCTTTCCATGGGAGGGGACGACTTGAGGGAAGCCGTCTACAGGGAGGTCCAGGAAAATCCCGCGCTTGTCATCACCAAGGATGGGGCGGGGGGAAATGTCCGCCTGTACCGGGGGCCTTCCGATCCGACCAGGGTTTCCTCGTCCAGCCTTTCCGGTCAGGTGGAAAGCGACAGGTATCAGGCGGCCCTTGAGGCTCATGCCGACACCAGGCTTCCCCTGCAGGATTATCTTTTATCTCAGCTGCACGTCCTGAACCTGACTCCCGTTGAGATGGGGATAGGCGAGCGGCTTATAGGCAACTTGGATTCACGCGGTTTTCATATACTGGCCCCTGCTTCCCTCCTTAGCAAAGAGAAGCCGGGAGAAGATGAGCGTGCCTTGCAAAAGCTTATGGCCCTTGTGCAGGGGCTGGACCCGCCTGGATGCTGCTGCGCGAACACGGAGGAAAGCCTTTTGGTTCAGGCCAGGCAGAGGCCGGAGGCTCCCCGGTTGGCCCTGTTTTTGTTGGACGGACATTTCGATTTTTTGAACCCGCCTTCAGTCCCGTCTATACGCCGGAAAGTTCAGTCCTTCCTGAAAGTCCAGTCCACGCTTTTCGGGGCAAAGCTGGATCCGGCATGGGAGAATATGAGCGTTGATGAAGAGGACGTGGAAAAAGCCCTGTCATTCATACGCACGCTGGATCCGTTCCCCGCCAGGGACTACGGTACTTCCCAGACACGGTACGTTACGCCGGACCTTTATGTTGAGAAGCTGCAGGATGACGATGGCAGCGTTCATGAGGACTTTGGCAGGGGTATTGTCGTGCAGGGGGGCTGTGTCTGGCAGGTACGGCTTGCGGACGGAGAAATTCCTTCCGTCGCGATAAGCCCGAGCTTCGAGCATTATACTGGAACGAAAGATGCCGCCGTAGTGTCCGAAGGAATACGTAAGGCAAAAAATTTCATCAGGGCTTTGGAAGACAGGCAGGACACCTTGCTCAGGGGGGCCTGCATGATTGTGAAAAGGCAACATGCTTTTTTTGAGTCCGGTCCCGGCAAGCTGCTTCCGTTCACGCACAAGGATTTAGCTTCCGTGCTTGGGGTGCATGAGTCCACGGTCTCGCGGATGGCTTCAAGCAAGTACATCCAGTGCTCCTGGGGGCTTTTTGCCCTGAAGTATTTTTTTGTGACCGCCGTTGGTACGGAAGAGGGTGGGGCAAGCCGGGATATGGTAAAGGCCGAGATACAGAAGATCCTGCGGAAATACAAAGGCGAAAAAAAGCTTTCAGACCAGAAGATAAGCGACATGCTTTCGCAGAGGGGATTCAAGGTTGCCCGCCGTACAGTCGCGAAATATCGTTCCGAAGGATAAGTCATGGCGATGCTGACCGTAAACGAGTATTCCAAGCTTCCTAAGGCTGCGCGTCTGCTCAGGAGCGGGGACGAGGAGACCTTGAAGCGGGGAACCCCGGTCTTTCCCATCCAGTATTACCTTTCAAACACGGCGGACCCGTCGTATGACCTTCCGGTGCACTGGCACAAGGACTTTGAGATTATCCACGTCATATCGGGAAGCTACAGCATCCTTTTTGGCAATGATACTTACGAGCTTAAGAAGGATGACCTGTGCATCATACCCGGTACGGTACTGCGCGGCGATGCCGGAAAAAAATCCATAGCCCTGTTTGAGTCCGTCGTCTTTGATCCTGAGATGATCAGGATACGCAGTTATGTCAGCGATGATTTCATAAATGCCTCCCTGTCCGGGGAACTGGAACTGGCCCACGTCATACCTGCGGGGACTCCTGAGATTTCTGACATCGCGAAAGCCTTTTTCCGCAGCTTCAAGGACATGAGTGAAGGCTTTGAGCTGCGCGTTCCTGCCCTGATTCTGCTGCTTTTTTCGGAGCTGAAACGGCAGCGCCTGTACAGCAGGAAAAAGACCGTCTCTGAGAAGAAAGCCAGGCAGGCCCAGCAGTTTGAGTCTGTCATGAATTACATAAAGGAAAACTACGGCAAACAGATAGGGCTGGAACAGCTGGCTTCGGTTGTGGGCCTTTCCCCCAAGTATTTCTGCCGCCTTTTCCGTGATTTCACCCAGCGTTCACCCATAGAATACCTGAACTGGTTCCGCATAAACATGGCGTGCGACAAACTGCGGAATTCATCGCTCAAGCTTTCCGAAATAGCGTTTGAATGTGGCTTCAACGACCTGAGCTATTTTATCAAGACTTTCAGGAGCTTCAAGGGTGTTACCCCCTTGAAGTACCGTAATATAGACTAAATCGGGCTACAGTGGCAGGTTGGCCAGTATATTGATCAGGATGCTGAACAGGAGCTGGCCAATGAAGTTCAGGACTATGAGGGTCACTATGGAGATTATCAGCCCGGTCTTATATGTGATTTGCCTTGAGCCGGTGAATGTGTGCGATATGGCGGTGACAATGGTGCCGATGCACTGATCCAGCTGGTAGATGATCGGGTTGTTCGAGAAACTGCTCCTTGAAACAAGAATCATTATAAGGCGGATCACCAGCAGGAGAATCAGGAATGAAAGGACGGAAGCCACCACGCTCCAGACGGTCTGCAGGAGCAGGCCCAGGATGAGCCCCAGGCGTATCGTCTGGCTGTTGGCCAGGTGGCTGAATATAGTGCTTATTGCCCCCAGCAGGCAGAGGGCAATTGCCGGGCTGAAGTCCAGGCTGCCCAGCCTCATCCAGCGTATCCCGTGGAAGAGGTCCAGGAAGGGGTCGCATATCCTGGCGAGGAATTTCGTCGCAGGATGGAATGTCGCCCGCGGAATCCAGGTGAGGATTATGCGCACGACGCATACTATGGCATAAATCGAAGTCAAAGATGCAAGAATAGCAAAAACGGCCCTAAACATATACAAAAACCTTCCTGTAAGACAAGATACTTATTTTGACGTCCTGCCGTCAATTTATTTTATGATAAGCCAGTTCCAGAAGCTGGGGTCTTCCTGTCCGATCCGCCAGAAGCCTATGCGGTCGCAGCCTGCCGCCTTGTACTGCTTGAGCTTTTCTACGGTGGAATAGGCATCCTCAAAATAGCCGGTGACCTTTATAGTCTTGTCGAACGTGAAATAGGGAACTCCGTTGTCCCTCTGGACCTCGCGCACGTTGTTCTCTCCCATTATACGGTTCACGCCGGAAAAATACCATGCCTGGCCGTAGGATTCGGCCTGCCAGGTCCTTCCGTAGAACGGCAGTCCCATGATGACTTTCTTCTGGGGTAGGACCTCAAGGGCGTAGTTTGCGATTCTCCTGCACCAGTCCGTGCTGGCTATCGCGCCCGGCTTGCTGGTGCTCCAGTGTTCGTCGTATGCCATGATGAAAACCAGGTCCACGTACGGCTCCAGCTTGACGTAG
>CAMNGY010000093.1 GCA_946538795.1 uncultured Treponema sp. | reverse complement strand
GGGCTTTCGTGCTTGCCGCCAATGACAGGGGGGATGAGCTTGCCGCTCTCCTGAAGGAGGGGGCCGGCATTGACGAAAGGATTGACGACGGAAAGACCCTCCTCATGATAGCCGCGCTCAAGGATGCGTGCTCCTCCGCGAGCGTCCTCCTCAGGATGGGAGCGGACGTGAACGCGACGGACCGGAACGGGGCGACGGCCCTTATCCTTGCCGCCCAGCAGAACAGCACCGGCGTGGCAAAACTTCTCCTTTCCGCACCAGGAATAAATCCCGATGCGAAGGATGACGTCGGGGACAACGCGCTCCTGTACGCGGCCGTGTACGATGACATGGACATGTGCACCATGCTCGCCGGGGCCGGCGCGGACCTTGACATCACGAACGACTTCGGGGAAACCCCTCTCATCGCGGCGGCCTCCGCAACGAGAATCAGGACATCGGGACGGGTCGCAGATTTTTTGATACGCTCCGGCGCAAACCTGGAGAGTTCCGACAGCGACGGGGAGACCGCGCTCTTTCACGCGGCCAAACTCGGGAAGGACGAAATCGTATTCGCCCTGCTGAAAGCAAGGGCGGACGCGCGGCACAAGGACAAGCTGGGAATCACGCCGCTCATGGCGGCATGCTACTGCGGCCATCATGATGCGGCCGCGATGCTGCTGGCAGCCGGGGCTGACGTGAACGCGGCGGACGATGACGGCATGACGGCCCTGATGTACACGGCATTGAAAAATGACGGGCCCCTGATGATGTTCCTTACAGGGTATGGCGCGGACAGGACCGCGAGGAGCGCGGAGGGGAAGGATGCAAGTGATTACTTCAGGGAAGATGACACAAGGACCTTCTTCCAGATGCTCGAGGACAAGAAAAATGCTCATACCCCCGGTGCTGACCAGGCGCAGGAAGGAAATGAGTCAGGCACGGCAGCCGTGACGGAGGAGCCGAAGTCATTCGGGGAGACATTCGACCTCTACCGGAGAAAATACTTCGGGAGTTTCCCCGACAGGAAGAACTCCGACATATACCGGGGGGCGGGACTGTCCAAACAGCGCTTTTCCAAGATTCTCAGCAGCCGGGGAACGGATTACCGCCCCAGGAAGGAGAACGTCATCGCCCTCGCCCTGGGGCTCAGGCTGACGCTCGCCGAGAGCGAGGACCTGCTGCAGAGCGCGGGATTCATCCTCTCGCCAAAGGACAAGGCGGACATGCTTGTGAAGGATTTCCTCGCCGCAGAAAAGCACGACATACATGAGCTGAACGGGCTGATTTACGAGGCGACCGGCAAATCCTATTTCAAGACGCTGACTGCCGGGGACGAGGAATAGCGGGGACGACGGGGCGGGAAAAGAGGGAGCAGCGTTGCCTTGTTGACAGGTTTTGCTGTAACGCCGCCCCAGGCTTGACCGATGCCGGTTTAGCTCCTATAATGGCTGTATGGCTGAGAGACGAAACCTGCCGATTGGCATCCAGACATTCGAAGACATCCGCAAAATGGCATGCGTCTATGTTGACAGGACCGCATTCGTCGCAAATCTGGCGGGTGCCGGGAAGCTCAGTTTCCAGCTTTTCCCCATCAGAAACTGGAAGAGTCTTTACCTTTTCAAGTTTCTTTTCTATATCTCTTGTCCTTGTCCCTGCCTTTTCAATTTCATTCCTTGCGGATTCAATCTTCTTTTTCGTAGCAGCAAGAACGTCTCCGAACTTTCCAAACTCCGTTTTAACAAAACTAAGCATGTTTATACCGGCATGGCCTATTAGAAAAAAATGCCGTCCAGGGATACTTTTCCCCGGACGGCACGGTTAGTCATCAGGCTATTATAAATGGCTGATTAATACTTGTGACACTAATCAATCATTTCTTACGGTGTCAGTTCGAACGGACAATACGGAAGCCACGCTCGTAGTCCCGAGAGGCGGATGAATCATAACTACTGGACGATATAGCGCAGTTGTACGAATCATCTGTCCAATCACCACCACAATAAATACGCGAATAGTAATAGGGTTCTCCGTCGCGGGAGTCGGTCTTGCAGTCCCAGCACCATTCCGACACGTTCCCGGTCATGTCATAGAGTCCCAGGCTGTTAGCATTTTTGCCTTTCACCTCATGGGCCTTGCTTGCGTTCTTGCTATACCATGCGACTCCGCTGATATCATCGCTCCCGGAATACTCGTAGGTCTCATGCGCGGATCCTCCCCGGGCAAGGTATTCCCATTCCGCTGACGTCGGCAGCCGGTAGCCGTCCGCATTGAAGTTGCAGCTGGCGGTGTTCCATTCGTCCTTGTTGTTACTAGGTCCGCAGTACTTCCCGCTTTGATTTACTATGTCGGGCCATTCTGCCGGGTTGGTCTTGCCCGCTATGCTGTAGCAGGGGGTCAGGCCTTCATTGATGCTCCTCAGATTGCAGTAAACCAGCGCATCGTACCAGCTGACGTAGTAGGCTGGGTAGTTGGCACCTGCACCATACGAGTTGTTTGGTTGGGAATAACTGCCATTCCCCTCGTAATTACAGTAGGCTTCGTATTCTCCCTGCGTCACCTCATGGTCGCTTGCGGTAATATTGTATTCCGCGGTTCCGTATGTTGCTTTCTGCATCTTGCTGTTGTACGAATACGATTGGTTATACTCATAGACGTAGGGGTTGCCGTTGTTGTAAATGGAGTAAGAAGAATACTCTGACCCATAGCTTACCGTTGCATATCCATGGTATTCCCATCCTCTGTCACCTTCGGTCGCGGAGCTGCTGCTTATTGTAAAGCATTCGGAGTGCATGATCCATGCGCTGGAGGCTATATAGCCTTCGATGTTATATTCCCCGCTGTATTCTCTAATATTATAGAAGATTTTGTAGCCGGAAGAGGTCCTGCCGACGATGTAGGGTGAGCTGTATTCGTATTTACCGTCGGAAGAATGCTCGTAGAAGCCTCCGTCCTTGAACAGATAGGGATGGCTGCTGTAACTGTCAGAATACCACTTCGTTCCGTTGACGGGGTCTTCCGCACTGCCGGAGGCGACATAGCTGCCAAGCCAGCCTGAGGCATCCCCTCCGGCAGCGTTCCCGCCGACGTAAATCCTGGTGGTTCCGTTTTCAGAGCTTTCCCGGAGGGCGAACATGCCGTTCGTTACCAAGATTGAATAGCTGCAACGTATGGTCCTGCCACTAAAGGAAACTGCCCAGCTGCCTTCTATTTTGAGCTTGACACTTGACTCCGCTGCGAGTGCTACGGAAGCATCCCCGCTCGAAGCCGCCGCCAGGGCCACGGGGCTGCCGTCTGCGGAACTGCTGGGGGTTCCGTAGGTGCCCGTCAGGTCGGCAAGGACTCCGTCGGAAAGGGTAATTGTCCCGCCCTGGGAGTTGCCGGTGAGCGTACAGGTCCGGTACTGGCCGCCCTCAACGTTGAAATATCCGCCCGCGCTGTCGTAGCTGGTGTACACGGCCTGGGTTGTCCCGCAGGTCGTGGTCGTGTTACCGGAGCTGGTGCTGCTGCCGGAACTGCCGGAAGTCACGTTGCTTGAAACGACATCTTCCTTCTGGTTTTTGTACCATTCCTCGCCCCAGTAGTCGCATGAGGCCAGCAGGACCGCCAGGGCCAGCGACATGACCAGGCTGAATTTACCCAACATTTTCATACATTTCCTCCGTTTTACGGGCCGTTCATCCGCCCTCAATCCAATCTTAAACAAGGCTAGCATATCCGGGAGTGAATTTGGTCGCCTTTAAAGCGACATTTTACATTCATATCGAATGTACCGTCCTATATGGTGTCAGCATTATACATCTAACTAAAACCTATGTAAAGTAAAAACAGCCTTATTACAGTGTACAAATTTATCAAAACACCTTCATACTGAATGTATGGAAGGACTACGGCAGATTTTCATAGGAAACCTCAAGCGCTACAGGAAGCAGAATCACATCCGCCAGCTGGACCTGGCGCTGGAAATAGGCAAGAGCGCGAACTACATCAACAGCATAGAGAACGGAAAGTACTTTCCCCCGCCAGAGACCATAGACAAGATAGCGGAAGCCCTTAAAGTCGAGCCAGCCAGCCTTTTCCAGAAGGAAAGCAAGGACAAGCCCCTGCTCAAGGACGAGCTTGTGAAAAAGATATACGATAAGGTCATAGTTTCCCTGCCAGACCTGATCCGCGTTACAGTCAACAGCGAGATAGGCACGACGGCCAGCTAAGGGGCGCACAGGGCAGGCAAGAAGGGGCAGGCCTGGAGAAAGTTTCCCGGACCCGCCCCTTTCGTAAGAGGCTATTCAGCGGTCAGATGTATGAGCTGGCTCTGGAAGTCGCCCCAAGGGCGGCTCAGAAGAAGCCCCGCATTGGCCAGAGTCAGCGCGGACCATGTTCCCAGATCGCTTTCCTGCCCCAGGCTGTCCTCAAGCCGGACACGGTAACGCCTGTTCAAGTCCAGTCCCTTTACGACAAGTTTCCTGGAATGCCAGTTGGGCCGTGCAAGAACCTGCACGACCGTGACCAGAGCTTCCTGCCTGTCCTTGGACACGACTTCCCATGCATCATAGTCGCTCCCATTTTCCCGCGCGCTGGCAATCTTGTAGTAGTCGCCTTCCCGGATGAGCGGGTTGTACTTGTGGTAGCAGGCAACCTGCTCGTCTACCACGGACTTGTCCTCCCCGCTCATCTTGGTTATGTCCAGCTCGTAGCCGAACGTCCCCGCCAAGGCGACGAAGCCGCGCGTCCTGAACGGCGTCATTCGGCCACAGGCCTGGCTGGGACAGACGCTTACGTGCGCTCCCATCGAGGACAGGGGGTATGCCAGCGCCGTCCCCTCCTGTATGGCCAGCCGCTCCACCGCATCCGTGTCGTCAGAGCACCATATCTGCGGGCCGTAGTAGAGCATTCCGGGATCAAAACGCCCGCCGCCCCCGGAGCAGTTCTCCAGCAGCAGGTGGGGGAAGTCGGACACAAGCCTCTCCTGCATCTCGTACACCCCCAGGACGTAGCGGTGGGAAAGCTCCCCCATCCTGTCCGCTGGCAGGCTGGAGCTTCCCAAGTCGCTCAGAGGACGGTTCATGTCCCACTTGACGTATTCTATGTTCGCGCTTTGCAGGATTTTCTTCACCTGTGAGTAAACGCAATCGCGCACTTCCTTGCGGCTCAGGTCCAGCACCAGCTGCTGCCTTGCCTGTCCCGGCTCCCTGCCAGAAACCTGAATTGCCCAGTCAGGATGCTGCCTGTACAGGTCGCTGTCAGGGGAAATCATCTCCGGCTCAAACCATATTCCGAACTTCAGCCCAAGCTTGTTCACGCCTTCCACCAGACGGGCCAGGCCTCCCTTGAGCTTGTCCTCATTCACGTACCAGTCGCCCAAAGACGAGTCGTCCTTGTTCCTGTGCCCGAACCAGCCGTCGTCCATGACCAGCATCTCTATTCCGTGGGCGGCGGCTTCCTTTGCGATGGAAAGGAGCTTGTCCGTGTCAAAGTCAAAGAAGGTCGCCTCCCAGTTGTTTATGAGTATGGGACGGCTCCGGTCCTTCCAGCTGCCGCGCATCAGGTGGCACCGCCACAGGTCATGGAATGCCTGTGACATTCCGTTCAGCCCCCTGCCCGACCAGACCATCACGGCCTCCGGGGTGACAAAGCGTTCTCCCGGCTCAAGCTTCCAGCTGAAGGTTTCCGGGTTTATCCCCGTCACGAAGCGGATTGAGTCAAACTGGTTCAGCTCCGCCTGGGTGATGAAATTCCCGGAGTAAACCAGGCTCAGCCCATATACCTCTCCCGTGTCCCAGTCCGCCCTCCGTTCCGCGAGGGCAGCGAAGCTGTTCATCTGATGTCCGGTCTCGCCACGGGTAGAATAGACGCCGGACTTGCCGTGGTGCAAGGGGACGCGGTCCATGTGCCGCTCCCTGGCCCAGCTGCCATAAAGCGAGATGAAGTCAAATTCCTTGTCCTGCCTGTCCATGTCCAGACAGAAGGAGAAGGCCTTGCGTATCTCAAGGACCTGCGTACCGCAGTTGCGTATCTCCGCATGGCGGGCAACGGCATCTATTCCTTCAAAGACAGAATAGAAAAGGTCCAGCTCCAGCCCCAAAACATCGTCCTTGCAATGCAGGACAAGGGTCATGCAGTCCTTGTCCGTGCCGAACGTCGCAGGAAGGCCGTCCAGCGCCGGCTTCCCCTCCAGTATTTCATGAGAGCGCACGCTCAGGCTCACCGCAGGCTGCCCCTTGTCATTACGGATGTCCAGCGCGCTTTCGCGGAAGTCGCCCGTACCCCCGCAGGGGTATTCCCACTGGAAAGCGTCAAAGAACGAAAGCTTCTCCCTTTTGAGCTTTGACGGCGTAAAAGGATATTCATTGACCTTCAGCAAATGGACCAGGTCATCATGACAGCCCAGTTTCCTGCCGTAATGTACGTGCCCCGTAAAGCCTTCGTCATCTGCCAAGGCTATATAATAACCGCTCTCCTCAGCCTCTATGGAGAAAGTTTTGTGCTCTTTGTCGTAAGATATGTTCATTCTTTGATTTTACCATTAAAAAAGAAGGGCGGAC
>CAMNGY010000092.1 GCA_946538795.1 uncultured Treponema sp. | reverse complement strand
ATGCGGGACAGGCCGGTTCCCGTGCATATCCACATGGCTCCGTCTTCCAGCCTGCTTATCTTGAATATGACGTTGCCCGCAAGCCCTGTTTTGGTGGACAAGGTGCGGATAACTTTCCCGTCCTTGAGCTGGAACACTCCGCCGCCGTCCGTTCCGCCCCAGATGGAGCCGTCATCATCCTCGTACAGCGCCATGATGAACTCGTTCGGAAGTCCGTCAGACATGCGCAGCGTCTTTATTTCCTCGTCATCGGGCCCGATTATGCTGAGGCCGGATGTGGTGCCTACGTAGAGCTTTCCGTCAGAGGCTTCCATTGCGACGCGGGTCTTGTAGTTGCCCAGGCCTTCTTCTTTGCTCCATCGTTCTGCCGAGCATTCAAGGCTGTCCGCGTCTTTGCCGCCGGTTATCGTGATGCGGAACTGCCCTTGCGGGCCGTAGGTGCTTACAAGCAGCCTTCCCTTGCGGTCAAAGCCGATGTGCCTGATGCGGCAGTTTTTGCAGAGCTCCGTGACCTCATTATTATGGAAGGTGTTGTCCCCGTAGCTGTAGCACAAGAGCCCCGTGTCGGATCCCAGCCAGGTGATATGCCGCTGTGTGTCTTCGGCTATCGCGTTTATCGTGCTTTCGGTGGCAACGGTGCGGAATTTGCTCAGGGTAAGCTTTTCCAGTCCCCCGCGGTCGGTGCATATCCAGATGTTACCCTCTTTGTCCTCGAACACGCAGTTGACGTTGTTGTCTATGAGCCCCTGCTGTATGTCGTAGTAGCACAGTTGCCCGTGGTGCATTATGACAAGCCCCCGGTCCATGGAGAACCAGATGTTGCCCGAGCTGTCCTGGAATATGTTGCCGACTATGGTGCTTTCCGTTCCTCCGAAGGACAGGTCATAGACCTGCTCCCCGCCCTTGCCGTCCGCCCTGACGGCATAATGGGGGACAACGCCGTACCAGAATGCCCCGGACTGCTCCTGCATAATGCTGCTTATGACGGAATCGGAGGGCAGGGACTGGAAGCCCTTGAAGCGGGAGAAACTTCCTGACGACCAGACATACGTGCTTCCTGGGGTCAGGCTGGAGAGCCATATCCGGCCGGCCGTGTCGCAGTAAAGGCTTTGGACCAGTATGTTCTGTTCTCCGTAGCGCTCAAGCCCCTCCGGGCGCATGATTTCGCCGGACGGGGAGTAGTATGCGACTCCGGAGGCCGTGCCTATCCAGATGTTCCCGTTCGGGTCCTCGGTAAAGGCGCGGATGGAGTTGTTGGGGAGTCCGTTGGACATGTCCAGACGCATGATGGATCCGTCCTTGCCCAGGCGGAAAGCCCCCTCGTCATTGGAGCCGACCCAAATGTTTCCGTCAGAATCTTCGAATACCTTGCGGGCGGACACGAAGTCATACTTGGGATTCAGGCTTCTGTTTATTGTAAGGAAATCTATTCCGTCGAACCTGACCAGGCCGGTGTAGCTGCCGAAGTAGATGTATCCGCTCCGGGCCTGGATTATGTCGGTGATATTGTTGCCCGGAAGCCCGTCTGACGCGCTCCAGGCCCTGGTCACGTAGTCGCCCAAAAAGCTGACGGCCGTGGATGTCACCACCTGCTCTTGGGCCGTTACGGGCAGGGCGAGGCATATAGAAAAAACAGCCGCGGAAAACAGACGGAATGCCGGAGCGGCCAGTCCTGAAAGCTTGTCGTTCATTCTTACAGTTTAGCACAGAATTCCCGTTCTGTCATTCCCTAGTTTGAGCCAGACGGCCCTCTATGCTTGAGGGCCGCCCTTGAAGCCGGTCCGCTATGCTTGAGTCCGCCTCAGTGTGAGCCAGGCCCCTTAATAAGGTATGTGAACACGACGAGCAGGATTGTGATTGCGGCAAGGTAGGCAAGGAGGACAATCTCCACGGTTATCTTCGGAGCGGCTGCATGGAAGGCCAGCGCGAAAGCCCCGGCTATGACCGTCAGGGCGCCCATTATATAGAAGATGGCTCCCGCGACCTTGCTTATCGGGGCTTTCTGGACGGAAGAAGGCTGTTTCAGGTAGAAGCCCGCCACCACGAACAGGAGTCCTACCACGACAAAGGCTGTTCCGCATGCAAGCATCACGGCTGGGTTCATCATACGCTCAAATACCTCATCTTTTTATGTCAAACCGGTTTATGTAGAATACCGTGAAGTCTTCTATCCTGCCTATGAACTGGTGGTCTATCTTGTTGCGGACGAAGGGGATGACAGGGGCCTTCACGCCTCCCAGCGCGTAGACGAACCAGTTGTCCCGGTACTTGAAGCAGCATATCGCCGCCTGCATGTTCCTGGGCTTGACGGCGGTGACAAACTTGTACTTCATGGCTTCCTGGTTTATCTGGCTGAAAAAAAAAGTGTCGTCCGTCGTCTTGATGATGAGCTCTGTGTCATAAGGGGCCAGGAAATCCATCTTGACGTGTGTCCATATCGACTTCCAGCGGTAGCGGTCGGTTCTCCTGACCAGCTCGGCCTCCGGGAACAGGTGCTTGCTTTTGCCCGTGTCCTCGTCCGTATAGATGACTTCCTTGTAGAGGGGCCAGTCTGAAAAAATCGCGTCGGACTGGCCTATGATGGAATCATCGCTGTTGCCTTCCACCGGGAACATGTACAGAATTTCCGCAAGGTAGCCGGGGTTCAGGGTGGTGAACATGTCCAGTATCTCATCCGCATAGGGGCAGAGGCCCCGCGTCATGCACATGTTCTTCCTGTCCTTTATGTTGCGTATGACTATCTCGCCCGCCTCCAGCTTCTGCAGGTCGTCGTCGCTTATAAGCCCGTTGAAGGGGAACGACGCGCGGCTGATTTTTGGCATTGCCGCAGGAAGCATGCTTGCCGCCAGGAGCAGGAGCAGGATTAAGGCGGACGTTCTCTTTCCCATTTATATAATTGCCCTGCTGGAGATGTTCTCCAGCTCCTTTATGGAAAAGCTTGCGAGGGTGGACTTGATTACGGGAATTTGCCGGGGGGCCATGCTCAGTGTCCTGATGCCCATGCCTCCAAGGATCAGCGCGCTCTCCTTGCGGCCAGCCATCTCACCGCAGACGGACAGGGGCACGTCATATTTCCACGCGTTGTGCACTATCAGGTGCAGGAGCCTTATGACAGCAAGATTGTACTCGTTGTAAAGGGGGGCTACGGTCGGGTTTTCCCGGTCTATGCCCAGCGTGTACTGTATCAGGTCGTTCGTCCCGATTGAGAAGAATGCGGAATTCTTGGCCAGGCAGTCCGATGTTATGGCGGCGGCGGCGGTCTCCACCATTATCCCGATGGGGACGTCCTCCTTGAAGGGAATGCCTTCCTCCTTCAGGCTCAGCTGCACGCCGCGGGCTATGCCTTTTATGGTGTCCACCTGAGCCACGTCCGTAATGAGGGGGAGCATTATCCGCAAGTTGCCGTATACGCTTGCCCTGTACAGAGCCCTCAGCTGGGTGCGGAAGACCTGGGGATAGTAGAGCGACAGGCGTATTGCCCGCAGCCCCATCAGGGGATTGTGCTCGTAGATGTCAGGCATGTTCTTCATGTCTATGAGCTTGTCCCCTCCGGCATCCAGCGTGCGGATTGTCACGGGGCGGTCGCCCATCTTCTGCAGGACGTATTTGTATGCCTCGAACTGGGCGTCCTCGGTGACGGAGTTGGACGTAGTTATGCCGCCTGTGCCTCCCAGCATGGAGATGGTGTTCATGAAGAGGAATTCCGTGCGGAACAGGCCTATTCCGTCCGCTCCTTCAGCCAGGGCCGTGTCGGCCTCTTCCGGGGTTCCTATGTTGGCCATAAGCTTGAAGAGCGTTCCGTCTTTTGTCCTGGCCTCCTTGTCCCGGTATTCGGCAAGTATGCGGAGGTATGCGTTTTCCTTTTCGACCCTCTTGTTGTAGTCCGCGACGGAGGCTTCGTCGGGGCTGATTATGACTTCGCCCAGAATGCCGTCGACTATCACGTCATCTCCGGTCCGGACCTGCTCGGCAATCTTCTCCAGTCCTACTACGGCGGGAATGCCGAAGCTGCGTGCAAGGATAGCGACGTGGCTGGACGTTCCTCCTTCGGTAAGGGCCAGCCCCAGAATCTTGCGCTTGTTAAGGATGAAAGTATCGCTGGGACAGATGGAGGATGATACCAGCACTACGTTGTCCGGGATATCCTCGATGTTGAAGGGGTGATAGTTTAGCAGGCAGTCCTGTACCTTGCCGAACACGTCCTCTATATCCTGTGCCCGTTCGGACAGGTAGTCGTTCCCGCTGTTGCGCAGGCGGTCGGCGTATTCGATTATTTTTTTCTCAAGGGCAAATTCTATGTTTATGCGCTCGGCAAAGAAAAGCTCGCGAAGCTCCTTTATGAACACTGGGTCGGCGAGCATAAGCTGGTAGGTCTCGAAGAGGACGTGCTGCAGGCTGTCCTTCGCAAGCGTCGAAAGCTGGCTGTCTATCTGCATCTGGACTTGGGAGCAGGCCGAAGTGAATCGTGCCCAGCCAGTGTCCAGCTCAAACTCCTCTATTTCCCGCCGAGGAATTATCCTTTCCTGTGCCTCCGGCATGACAAATGCTTTTCCGATCCCAATGCCCTTTGAGGCCGATACGCCCAGAACTATGTTCATTTTTTCATTCTATACGGAAATGCCGTTCTGGTCAATCGGAAGATTTTTGGGCGGCAGTCAGGCCCGGCGGCAGCAGGCTGGCTCTATGCCCGCACGCTGTAAGCTGATTGTCGCCGCCATTTCCTCTAATCGAATATCGGAATAATCAGCTTCTGCCGTATGCTCAGGATGGACTTCTCCCGTATGTCGTTCGCGTCGCAGATATCCTTGACCGTCAGGCTGTAGCGGCGGCTGATGCCCCAAAGGGTGTCGCCTTCCTTGACGGTGTATACTATCGCGTCGGCCGGTGTGCCCAGGGCGGCGAGGGCGGTGTTCACCGACTCCTCCGTCATCTCTTCCGTCAGTGTGCCGGATGGCAGGCGGACGGAGAACTTTTCCCGTGCGGGGGTACAGCTGCGCAGGAGGGAAGGGTTGAGCATACGGATAATGGAGCCTTCCTGTCCCGTGACCGAGGCTATCTGCTCCAGGCTGTACATCTTGCTGGTGGTAAGGTAGTCAAACTCGTCCACGGTATCCAGGTCGGCTATTGCGGCCGCCTCGGAAATGTCCGTGACACCGTAATAGTCGGCGTTCTCTATGAGGTCGGCAATCGCCAGGAGCTTGGGCACATATTCTATGGACTGGGCGGGGAGCAGCTTGTTTTCGGCAAGGTACCAGAAGTCCTTGTCCTTGTTCTTCTTGACAACCTTGTTCATCGCTCCTACTCCGCAGTTGTAGGCGGCAATGGCGATGGCCCAGTCCCCGAAGTAATTGTAGTTGTCGGCCAGCTTGGCTATGGCCGCGTCGGTGCTTTTCCAGGGATCCCGCCGGTCATCGTACCAGGTGTTCTTTGTAAGGCGGGAACCCATCGAGTTGGTCATGAACTGCCATATTCCCGTTGCCCCGGCATAGGAAACCGCATACGGGTTGTAGTATGATTCGACTATGGGAAGATACTGCAGGAGGAGCGGAAGTCCGGCTTCCTTCAGTTTCTGGACGATATAGGGGCGGTAGGGAACAGAGCGTTCCAGGGACTCTATGAGCCATTTTTTGTTCTGCCCGTTCACGTAGCGGTCCCTGTACTTGACGGCAGAGGGATGATCCGCACCCCATATTTCCAGTATCTTGCGTTCAGGCAGCTCCCCGGCGGAAACCTCAATGACATCTCCCTCCAGGTCAAGGCTCATGACCGGGGATGTTTCCAGCTGGGGAGGCTCCCCGGCAAGGAGGCCTTCATCGGGGGCTGCCGGAAGCTGGATCGCAATCTCAATGACATCTTCTTCTTTGTTTTCGTCAACGGACGGACCTTGTCCCGGCTCCTGCTCAGCGGGAGCGATTTGTTCGGATGATGTGGCGGGGGCGGAAAAAATAGAGCGTTTGTTCTTTGTCTTGGTCTTTGCGGAAGCGATTGAAGGAATCAAAAACAAGGCGAGGATTGCAAGACTTTTTCCGTATCTCATACACATAGTACCCTATTTCTGTTTTCGGAAAATCAGCGGGACAGCCTTAGAATTTCTTCGACCTTTCTTCTACCCATTTGTGAAGGGTATGCCGGGCGGAAGGAAATCCCAGGTCCAGGGCATCCACGTCCTCGTGGCTGCCTATGGCAATCCATTCGAAGGAGGATACTTCCTGTTCCTGGGCACGGAGCTTTGCGTCCCCGCCAATCCGTGCCGTGAAGAAGAGATCGCATGTCTTGTATTGGATACCCTTGTAGGGATAGTCGTTCGGGAAGGAGCACAGGTACTTTATGTCCTCCGGGACGACCCCTGTTTCCTCCATGCATTCGCGGGCAACGGACTGCTCCGCGGTTTCGTCGATGGTCGTGAACCCGCCCGGCAAGGCCAGCTTGCCTTTCCGTGGCTCCTTGGCCCTGCGCTCGAACAGTATTTTTCCTTCGGGATTTACGATTATTACGCCGACTGCGCTCGCAACGTTGCAGTACAGGTCAAAGCCGCAGTCAGGGCAGACCCACTTGTAGCCGCCCCTGTGCGTTTCTATGTT
>CAMNGY010000091.1 GCA_946538795.1 uncultured Treponema sp. | reverse complement strand
GCAGAAGGCAAGAAGCAGACCTTTACCGTGGAGCTGGACGAGGACGGAGATTTCTTCGCCGACAACGGCAGAATCAGGCAAATCCTGCTGAACCTCCTGTCAAATGCCGTAAAGTACACGGGGACAGGCGGCCGTGTCCTGCTCCGCGTGAGCAACGCCCCTTCCCCCGCCCCGCAGCGCCGGAACGTCAGCTTCGTTGTAGCCGACAACGGCCGGGGCATAAGCGACGAATACATGAAGAAGCTCTTCACGCCCTTCAGCAGGGAGCAGAGGCCGGAAGAAAGCGCGGAAGTCGGGACGGGACTGGGCATGCCCATCGTGAAGAACCTTTCCAACCTGATGGGGGGAACGGTCGGCGTGGAAAGCCAAATCCACAAAGGAACGACCTTCACCATCCGCCTGCCCCTGCTCATAAGCTCGTCCGCGGACACAAAAGCTGGCGGCAGGGCGGAAGCTTCCGGCGGAATCAGCGACGGGCAGGCGAGCAAATACCTTTCGGGCATACAGAAGCCCCTCCAGGGCCTGCGCATCCTTGCCGCGGAGGACAACGAGCTCAACACGGAAATTCTGAGCGCCTACCTGAGCATAAACGGGGCCGCGCTGACCGTCGCAGGGAACGGCAGGGAACTGCTTGACATTTTCGAAAAATCGGAGGAAGGCAGCTTTGACGTGATTCTCATGGACATACAGATGCCGGTGATGGACGGGCTTGAGGCTACCCGCATCCTGCGCGCCCTTGACCGTCCCGACGCCAGGAGCATCCCCGTCATAGCCATGAGCGCGAACGCATTCAACGATGACGTGGCCGCCTCGCTTGAGGCGGGCATGAACGCCCACATCGCCAAGCCGATCGAAATTTCCGCCCTGATACACGCGCTTGAAGAGGCAAAGGCGCATGCAGACAAGCAGGCGCAGCAAAAAAACAATTCGCACAGCGGAAACGGCGCCGTTGACAACCCCGCCGGGCGGGAGTAAAATCTGCCGTATGAGCCAGAAATTCTTCGCTGTCATATCGCGCATGAAGTACATCAACCGCTGGGCACTTATGCGCAACACGATAAGCGAGAACATAAGCGAGCACTCCCTTGAGACAGCCTTCATAGCCCACGCTCTCGCCCTCATCCGCAACAGGCGGTTCGGGGGCAGCATAAACGCGGAGCGCTGCGCCCTCCTCGCCATGTACCACGACGCGACCGAGATAATCACCGGAGATCTGCCCACCCCGGTCAAATACTACAACAAGGAAATCCGCTCGGTATACGGCGAGATTGAGAGGAACGCCACGGAGCAGCTTCTGAGCTACCTGCCCGACTACCTGAGGGACGACTACCGCGGCCTGCTGGATGACTCAGGCGATGAAGACAAAGAGCTGTGGCGCCTGGTCAAGGCCGCTGACAAGATTTCCGCCCTCATAAAGTGCCTGGAAGAGCGGCGGATGGGCAACGACGACTTCCAGAGCGCGGAGAAAGCGACGCTCGCCGCTATACATGCCCTGAACTTGCCGGAAGCCGAAGCCTTCCTGGAGGAATTCATCCCCGCATACTCGCTCACACTGGACGAGCAGGCCCGGTGACACACGCTCACAGCAAGTAGGTCTTCATGAGGCCCTTGCCCTTGACTTCCACCTCCACGCAGTCCTTGTAGTCATACGAATCCTTTGTCTGCAAGTAGGTCTCCTCGCTGACGTGAATCCTCATAGGTGTCCCATAGCTTTCCATCCTGCTCGCCACGTTCACCGTGTCTCCCCAGATGTCGTAGACGAACTTCGTCTTGCCTATGACGCCCGCGACAAGGCTCCCCGTATTGATACCCAGCCGTATCTGCACCTTTACCGGCGATTTCTCGTTGAAGAGCTTCACGTCATCCAGCAGCCCCATCGCGAAGCTCATCATCTTCTTCGCGCCGTCGTTCTCTTTTTTCCATGTCATTCCCGTGGCCGCCATGTAGGAGTCGCCGATCGTCTTTATCTTCTCGACGCCCTCCCTCTGCGCCCGCTCGTCGAACAAGGAGACCATCTTGTTCAGGAAGCTGACTATCTCGTCAGCCGTCATGTTCCCGCTTAGCTTGGTGAAGCCCACTATGTCCGTGAACAGGACGGTGACATTGGGGAAGTCCTGCGCTATCGTCATGCCGGGATGCTCTGCCAGACCGGCAACGACCTCCTTCGGGAGTATGTTCAGCAGGAGCTTCTTTACTTTTTCGTTCGCATCCTTAAGCTCGCTGGTCCGCTCCTCCACGGTTTTCGCAAGCTCGGTATTGTATTTCTCAAGCAGCTCAAGCTCCCTCTTGTGCGCGCGCTCCACGGAATCGTTCAGATCCTTGAGCGCGAAGGTGTACAGCATGATGGCCATCCAGACTATCGAGATGTTGGTAAGAGAAAGCCCGTACAAAAAAAGCTGGAGGACCGTCGCCCCGAGCGGCACCAGCGTGAACAGGAAAATCGGAACGAATATCCTGGGCTGGATATGCCTGCGGTTCCGCAGGATCGTTATGGCCTGCATGACTAGCACCAGCAGGGGAATTATGTAGCAGACAGCGAAACCCGGCGCACGGGTGTAGCGGTTCTCGCCGTCAAAACTGTAATACAAGCCCGTGAATTGGGAGACAATCAGCAGGACTGCGCCGGCAACAAGCAGGATTCTTGAAAGTCTGAGAGTACGCACGCGCCCGCACTCTTTGCACCCCTCGAACAAATCTATCAGATAGGAGTTGAACGCGTACAAGACGGCAAGGCTCAGGAAGAACACGGCGAAATTGGAAACGCGGACCATCCACCAGCCCGTGGTACTGACATTGCCCCTGTACAAGTATGCAAGGCGGTCAAAGGTGAGCAAGAGGGCCGCACACAGCTCCACGAAAAACAGGGAAACCTTGCGCCTTCTGGATATGCTCTTTGCGATCAGGACCAGGAACGAAAGAATCCCGCAGATTCCGATAAGAACTAACATTATGTTAAGCTGGTGATTTCGCAAGAACTCCATACATTTTTATTTTACCGAAATCTGATATGGCAATCAAGGATAAACTCGGACAGCAAATTTTCGCACAATGCAGCATACAACAGACCGGTATCATTTACCGACTCAGGTTCGATACGAACCGCAAGCGGTGATTTGACTTTCCTGGGGAAATACGTTATATTCATTGCCGGCCGCGGAATACAAAACAAGGGAAAGCTTCCCTTCCGCAATGGTTTTGCAACGGCAAACATTCAATCAACCTAGATGCACGAACCTCCCTAATTAGATTATGAAAGCAATCCGGCTAGATTGACGGAACAATCTAACTAGATTGCGCTCCCTCACATGGACATTCTCCATACCGCACACGGGCTGTCACGTGCCCCGCACACGGGCTGTCACGTGCCCCGCACACGGGCTGTCACGTGCCCCGCACACGGGATTTTCAAAGCCGCCAAAGCAGCCTTGAATATGTGGCGGATTTTCCATATATTACACAGAAGGGAAGCGGAAAGCCCCCACGGCCGCCACAAAACATTCCAAAAAGTGCTTCGTTGAAAAAAGTCCGCCTCCGTGCTAGAATAGACGCATGGCGAACATGCGAAAGATGCCCATAGGCATACAGGACTTTGAGACTATCCGCACGGAAGGCTATGTTTATGTTGACAAGACGGCCCTCATCTACGAGCTCGTACAGAATGGTAAGCCCTACTTCCTTTCCCGTCCGCGCAGGTTCGGAAAGAGCCTTCTAGTGTCGACGCTGGAAGCCTACTTCAAGGGCAGGAAAGAGCTGTTCGAGGGGCTCGCCATCTCCGGCCTGGAGAAGGAGTGGGCGGAATACCCGGTGCTCAAGTTCAGCCTGGCGGGAGGCGAGTTCACCAAGCCGGAGGGCCTGGCCAATGCGCTGAACGGCTGTCTCAATGACTTTGAGAGTTCATACGGATTGCCCCACGTCAACGAGAGGGACTTGCCCGGCAGGTTCAAGGACGCCCTCAAAAATGCCATGAAGAAGCTGGGGCGCAGGGTCGCGGTGCTGGTCGATGAGTATGACAACCCCCTGCTGAAGAACATGGGCGAGAACCCGGAACAGGAGAAGGCTAACCGGGACCTGTTCAAGGGCTTTTTCGCCGTGCTCAAGGACTGCGACGCGTACACCCGCTTCGTCCTGTTCACCGGGGTTACGAAGTTTTCCAAGGTCAGCATTTTCAGCGACCTTAACCAGCTGCAGGACATCTCGATGAGCGCGAAATATTCGCAGCTCTGCGGCATCACTCAGGATGAGCTGGAGAAGGACTTCTCGCCGGAAATCGACGAGATGGCGCAGGAAAACGGCATGACGCGGGAGGCCTGCCTCGCCCGGCTCAAGAAGCTCTATGACGGCTACCATTTTACCAAGGGCTCCCCGGACATCTACAACCCCTTCAGCCTGATAAATGCGTTCAGCAGGAAGGACTTCGGCAAGTACTGGTTCGGGACGGGCACACCGACCTTCCTGGTCAAGAGGCTCAAGGAGATGAACTTCAACCCCCGCAGTTTCAGCGACGGCAGCCTTTACAGCTCCGAGGACGAGATCTCCGACTACCGGCCCGACAATCCGGACATCGTTCCTCTTTTGTACCAGTCGGGCTACCTGACGATAAAAGGCTATGACAGCAAGTTTGACAGCCTGACCCTGGGCTACCCCAACGATGAGGTGAAATACGGCTTCACCGCAAGCCTGACTCCCGTATACCTGAACAGCCCCAAGCCATTGGACGTGCGGAGCTTTGGGATGGATATTGACTCTGGCAACACGGACGGCCTTCGCGACCGCTTCACCGCCCTCTTCGCCCGCCTCCCCTATGCCACCAGCACAGCTGCCGATGACGCGATGCTGGAGCGGGATTTCCAGAACGTCGTATTCCTGACCTTCCTCCTTTTGGGTCAGTTCGTGCAGGTGGAGCAACGCTCTGCCAAAGGCAGAGCTGACTGCATCGTGGAGACTGACAGCTATGTGTACATATTCGAGTTCAAACGTGACGGGAGCGCGGACGAAGCCCTTGCCCAGATAGAGGCGCAGGGCTATGCCGCCCCCTACGCGGCCGACAGCCGGACGCTCGTCAAAGTCGGCGCGGTGTTCTCCAGCGAGCAGAAGAACATCAGCGAGTGGAAGGTGCTGGGAAAATAAGGCATCGTCCTAGCGCGTTATGCCGTAGTAGTACAGGCTGTTCTCGTAGGCGGGGTTTATCCTTACCCCCTTGAGGCTGGTCTTGGTCCCGACCGGGATCGCCGAGTCGTAGAGGAAAACCAGGTAACATTCGTCAAGCACCTGCCTCTGGAGATCCCCGTATATCCTGGACGCGTCATCCCGGTTGTTCAGGGTCTGCATGGCGGCCCGGTTCAGGGCGAGCTCTATCCTCGCGTCGTCCAGGTAGCAGAAGTTGAAGCCCTTGTCCAGCCCCTGGTCAGACAGCAGGGGCCTGAAGGTCCCCGCCGGGTCGGGGTAGTCCGGCCACCAGTCCATCACGAGCACGTCCTGCCGCGCCTCCGGGGCCGGGTTCCTCGCCATCTTCTGCTGCGAGTCCCAGTCCACCCTGAGCAGGAGGGGAATAAGCCCTATCTTCTCCAGGTTGGTGCTGAACGCCTCCATCACCTCGTTCAGGGCCTTCCCCTCCGCCTGGTAGGATATCGTCACGGTCCTCCCCCTCATCCCCGACTTCTCCAGGTGCTCCCCGGCCTTCTCCAGGTCCAGCGTGTAGGAGGGGAGCGAGTCGTCGTGCCCCCACATGCCGGGCGGCAGCATCCCCTTGGAAAGGGTGGCCCTCCCCCCGAGCATCCGGCTGACCGTGTCCCCGTAGGGGAAGCAGTATGCCAGGGCCTTGCGGAAGTCCTTGTCGTCGCAGGGGGACTTTGAGCCGTTGAACATCATGATGACGCTCCTCCACGAGCTGCCGGAGGCCAGCGAGCATCCCGGCATCCGGGCAAGCTCTTCCACGTCCGGGAAGGACACGATGTCCGCGTCCCCCGTCCTCAGGTAGCTCATGCGGCGGGTCTTGTCCGGCACCTCCTGCAGGAAGACCCTCCTGAACTGGCCCTTGCTCCATCCTCCCCGGTAGCCCTCGAATGCCTCCATCGTGACCGAGTTCCCGGAGGCGGCGACGATGCGGTAGGGGCCCGAGCCCGCGTCGTTCCCCGCGTTGAACCAGGCCTCATCCTTGCCCGTGGCGGCGGGGCTGATTATGTAGGCCGCACCGCCCGACGAGGCTATGATGGGGAGGGGGGCCGCGTACTTGAGAGCGAACACCACGGTGTACGGGTCCGGGGCCTCCACGGAGGAAACGCAGTCCCAGATGTAGGCCGCGCCCTTTCCCAGGCGCATCGTCCTCTCGACGGACTTCTTGACGGCGGACGCGGTGAGCTCGCTGCCGTCGTGGAAGAGCACGTCCTTCCTGAGGGTGAAGGTCCACTCGGTCATTATCGCGTTGCACTCCCAGCTCTCGGCGAGGCAGGGCACGGCCTCCCCGGTCCCGTCGTCGTATACCGTCAGCGTCTCGTAGACGTTGCGCAGGACGCAGCTTCCGTCCGACTGCTCCACGGACGGGTCGAGCGACATGTAGGGGGCGCAGTCGATGGCATGGAAGAGG
>CAMNGY010000090.1 GCA_946538795.1 uncultured Treponema sp. | reverse complement strand
TCTCGTATCTGGATTTCGGGGCGGCCGGAGGCGGTGCGCCCGGGTCGCTGGCCCTGGAAGGCTTTGCCAGGTCGGACAACACCGTCCGACTTGTCGTGACGGCGGAGGACGGAAGCCAGATGTCGCAGAACCTGGAGTTCCCGCGCAGCCGGCAGGCCGGCCCGGGGTATGTCGTCCCGGCTGACGCTGGGGCGTCGGCTGGCGGCAGTCCCCAGGCTGCCGGACATGTGGTTTCTGCCGAGGGCGTGGCTTCTGCCATTCCTGGGGATTCTGTCTGGGAGAAAAGGACTTACAGCTTGGCCGGGTTCGGGAATGCCCGGGGTATGTGCGAGGTCACGTTCATCTTCCTGCCCGGAAGCGACTTTGATTTCCGCGGCTTCCAGTTCGGGTAAGGCTTCCGGTTCGGGTATGCCTGCCTGATGTATGGCCGGTCCTTGCCGGATGGATGCTGCCTGCCGGTCTACAGGTCAGCCGGCAGGGAAAATTCTGTTATGGCTTCCCAGATGTCCTTGCCAAAGGCATCCGTCAGATCCTTCTTCAGGTTCTTGTAGGACACGGCCTTGCCGCAGGCAAGGAGGAACATGAAGGCCTTCTGCAGGACGGGCTTCGCGCGCTCGCGGTCGCCAAGGCACATCATGGTGAAGCCTTTGTTGTACAGAAGGTCTCCCAGGCTGGCATACTTGCCGTATTTTATGCAGCAGTCAATTCCCTCTTCCGCCACGCAGAGGGCGGCAGTGTATTCCTTCCGTATTCCGAGCCATGTTGACAGGTTGTATGCTATCATCGGAAGCCGCTTGGAATATTCTTCCCTGTCCATGTCGTAGGTGTCCAGTATCTCGTACAGGCGTTCCATGAGGTCAATCGCATCATCGTTCTGCTTCAGGAACCACAGGCAGATGGCGATGTTGTTCAGTATGGTGAATTCCATGGATGTGAGCATGTTCGTGTTGATGTCGGAGCCAACTGTGTAGCTGGGCATTGTCAGGCAGATGGCGGCCTCAAAGATTTCTATGGCGGTGCCCCAGTCCTTTCCTATCCTGGCATGGTGCAGGGCCTGCGCAAGGAGGTAGAACTGCTGCTCGTGGTTGTTCATCACTGGCGAGCATTCCTTGTAGCGGTCTGCAAGCTCAAGTATGTCGTATTCCCTGTTTGCGATGCTGCTCAAGGCCTCCCGTTCTATCTGTGCCCTCTCGAAGTCCACGACCGAAAGAGGTACCTGCAGCTCGGCCTGTTCCTGCAGGCGGACCAGCAGGGCATCAAGGAGCTTCTTGTTCGGGTATTGCCTGCCCCTCTCTATCTTGCACATGGTGGTAGGCTCGCACAGGCCCAGGCACAGCTCTTCCTGTGACAGGCCCTTTCTTTTCCTGAGCTCCCGTATGAACTGTCCGGCCTTTATGTATTCCATAGGATTTCTCCTTGACTTTTTGTTTTATTGACAGAACAATAACACAAAGCAAGGGTATATGCCATAACCCCGGGCAGATTCTCCGACTATTGTATAAATATGCAGAAAACTGTATAATCAGCCTCATAGATACCTCGGAAAACTTCGGTTTTTCCGTGGCTGCTGCCGGCGGTTCCGGGGTAACCCTATATTCTATTACGAAAAGGACTTTACTATGTGGTCTACAATCAACAACGTTCTGGGAGCCATTGACGACTTCGTCTGGGGCCTCCCCCTCATCATCCTGATCCTTGCGACGGGCATCTTCCTGACCGTCCGCCTGAACGGCGTGCAGTTCTCGCAGCTCAAGTTCGCCCTCTCGTCCATCTTCCGCAAGTCCGAAAGCGATGACGGCGGCGAGCTGTCCTCTTTCAAGGCCCTCTGCACGGCCTTGTCCGCGACGATCGGGACGGGCAACATAGTCGGCGTGGCGACCGCCATCGGCGTGGGCGGACCGGGGGCCCTCTTCTGGATGTGGCTCGCCGCCCTGCTCGGCATGGCGACCAAGTACGCGGAGTGCCTGCTTGCCATCCACTACCGCCAGGTGCAGGCCGACGGCCACATCCTGGGCGGCCCCTTCTACACCTGCGAGAAGGGCGTGGGCGAGAAGTGGCCCGCCCTGGGCAGGACCCTCGCCATCCTCTTCGCGATTTTCGGCACGATGGTCGGACTCTTCGGAATCGGAACCTTCACCCAGATAAACAGCATCACGAGCGCGATCGAGACCTTCTCCCAGACCGCGGCGGGCGGCGCGCTTTCTTCCGTCACGATCGGCGGGATCGGAACGTACAGCACCGTCGTCATAGTGTCGTCATTCATCCTGGCGGTCATAGTCGCCCTGGTCATCATCGGCGGCCTCAAGAGAATTTCCTCCGTCGCCTCGGTCATCGTCCCGGCGATGGCCGTCATCTACTTCGTGCTCGGCTTTTTCGCCATCCTGTGCAACGCCTCCCAGCTCCTGCCCGCCTTCGAGGCGATTTTCCAGGGGGCCTTCGGCTTCAGGGCCGTGGCAGGCGGCGCGATAGGCGCGATGTTCGTCGCCATGCAGAAGGGAATAGCCCGCGGCATCTTCTCCAACGAGGCGGGCCTCGGATCAGCCCCGATTGCGGCCTCCACCGCCAAGGTCGACCACGCAGTCCAGCAGGGCATCATCTCCATGACGGGAACCTTCTTTGACACGATCGTCATCTGCTCCATCACGGGCCTGGTCATCGTCATGTCAGGCGCGTGGAAGCCTGAGCTGGGCTTCTCAGGATTCGGCATCACGAACGCCGCCTTCCAGATGCTGCTCCCCCGTATCCCGCAGGTCGCCATCTCCTTCATCCTGATGGTCTGCCTCATCCTCTTCGCCTTCACGACGATCCTGGGCTGGGACTACTACAGCGAGCGCTGCATCGAGTACCTGTCCAAGGGGAACATGACCCCGGTCAAGATCTACCGCTGGCTCTACATCGCGGCGGTCTTCATCGGCCCCTACATGACGATAAGCGCGGTCTGGACGATTGCCGACATCTTCAACGGCCTCATGGCCCTGCCCAACATCCTCAGCCTCCTTATCCTGAACGGAGTCATCGTCAAGCTGACCGACGACTTCTTCAAGGGACAGCGGCTCTACAAGATAGGCTACGACTTCCGCAACAACCCCGTCACTGAGTAAGGCGGGCAGCAGTCCGGGCCGGCTCCTGAAGTCTGGCCGGACGCGAAATAGGCACATCCGGGCAGGGGTATCCTGCCCGGTTTTTTTATACCGTTAGGCCGCCGGCAGGACCGTCATTTCCCTGCCCGCGCTAGGCAGTTTCCGTTTCCATCCAGTCCTCCATGCGGAGGAAGGACTTCTCCTGCATGGGCTCGAAGTCCGCCATGTTGTGCGTGACCAGCACCATGCCGTTGGCTATGGCCGTCGCGGCAATCTGCGAGTCGTAGAATGGAAGGGTTTTTCCACCGTGTTCCGCGCCGGCCTGCATCTCGCCGCATATCCTCGCGGAGAACTTGTCGTAGGGGATGACCTCCAGGCTTGCCTCATACTCGGAAAGACATTCTGCAAGGTAACGCTTTCTTTTTCCTTCCGGAAGGCGTTCTATACCACGGACAAGCTCCTGCCATGTGACCGCAGACATGGCGCATTGGTCTTTTCTGGATTTGTAAAGCTCAATGACCCTTTTGTTTGGGTGTTGCTTTGAGAACTCTGAGACAATGTTTGTGTCCAGCAGATAGGTTTTCTTCATATTCTTTTTCCTCCTATATTGTGTTAGTCCCATGGATTCTTGTTTGGATCCGGGCATTCCCGTGACGGTGTGACATCAAAGCCGATATCATCAACGACGTCCGCATACTTTTTTTTCAGCACGTCGAGCTTGTCGAGCATAGAGGGCTGCTTGGCCTCTATGCTCTCATAATCCGCATAGCTGAGCAGGACCGCGACGGGCTTGTCGTAGCGGGTAAGGGCCACGACCTCCCCTTCCTCCGCTGACTTGACGAGGGCGGAGAAGTTGTTGCGCGCCTCAAAAATCGATGTCGTGCACATTGGAACCTCCTGCGGGGCTGTTTCGGAAGCACGGCGGCATGCTGCGGGCGGCTGCCGCCGTGTTTTTCAAATGCACCCCTGTTGTTGAGTTCAGTATATCACGATAATAAATCTTGGTCAACATTAAAAATGTTGGCTAGAATTTGTGCGGGGACGCATCCGTATCTCCGTGCCCGAACTGGCCAGGAGCTGGAACTGCTGGCTACACTTTCTCATTGATCAGGTAACGAAATGCTTAAGCTTCATGTGACCAAACGCTTAAGCCTCGCGCGACAAAACGCTTGAAGTTCGCGTGGCAAAACGTTTGAGCTTAACGCGACGAAACCTTTAAGCTTCTTGCGACGAAACGTTTGTGCGCTTGACTGTCCGCGCCGGGGAAGATGTCTGTCGTGATGACACGCCTACACGAAGGATGTGACGGTTCTATGCAAGCACAGAAATAACACGGACAAGCGTTTCATTGACACCACGATATTCTTATGATATAATGATTTGTCTTGAAAATAAGAAGGTCTGGTCATGCGCAATAGGATATATGTCACAAAATGTATGCCCCATGAACAGTCAGACCAATGCGCGTTCCTGGATGTCGGAAGAATCCTTGCGGAATTTTACAGAGAGAAGCCTGCTGAATTTGAGCGGGAGGCGGAATTTGACTCTTTTGCTTTCTTCAGAGGGCTGATGTCCGAACGGATTGACGCACATGTTACCCGCCTTGCGTTCAGCAACATAGGAATCCTGCTGGAGAGCCAGTTTTCCTTGGACGTAGCAAAGTTTTTGCTTGAATTCGCGAAAGATTACCATGTGTTCGTGCTTAATGGGGATTTCAAGGTCGTGGATGGGTGCAGGCTTGTCTGGAATGTGGATGAGCCTGAAAGCGAGATAGAGTTCGGTCAGGGCATTTTGGAGACACTGACCGAATAAGGGTGGTAAGAGAATGAAATACTCGGAACTGATAGAATTTGAGCCGCTGACGACAGTAATCAAGCTTGAGAATGACAACAAACAGGCGGAACAGAGGCTCCGCAACGTCGAGACATACGTTTTCTCCAAGAAGATGGAGGACACCCTTTGTGCCAGCATCGTACCAAACCTGGATACCAGCGGCAAGAGGACGGAGCAGAAGGGAATTTCCGTCGTGGGAAGCTTCGGAACCGGTAAATCCCACCTTATGTCCGTCATATCGTCAGTGGCGGAGGATGCCGGACTGCTAGCTCATGTCCACAGCGAAAGGCTCAGACAGGAGTTCAAGTGTTTTGCGGGTAAATACAAGGTCCTTCGTTTTGAGGTGGGGACGAACAAGCCTCTTGACGAGCTTGTGCGGTATCGTATAGAAAAGTTTCTTGGGACGCTTGGTTGTGACTTTCATTTTGACCCAGATTCCAAGGACACCTACAAAGAGCAGCTCCAGCAGATGATGGCGGCGTTCGAGGAGAAGTTCCCCGACAGCCACCTGCTTATCGTGATAGACGAGCTTCTTGAGTACCTGAGGAGCCGGAAGGCGACGGAAGTGAACGGCGACCTGATGACATTGCGCCAGATGGGAGAGATGTGCGACGGCTCACGGTTCAAGCTGATTTACGGAGTGCAGGAGCTGCTTTATCGCGATCCCTTCCTGGCCCCGGCTGCCGACATGCTCAATAAGGTCTCGGCCCGCTTTGACGATGTTCTCATAACGAAAGAAGATGTCGCCTTTGTCGTGAAAAACCGTTTGCTCAAAAAGACAGCTAAGCAGAAGCAGAGAATCCGGGAGCATCTGAACAGGTTCTCCCACCTCTTTGACGGGCTGAACACAAACCTTAATGACTATGTGGAGCTGTTTCCCGTTCACCCGAGCTACATAGCGGTCTTCCAGCAGATAAAGCACGGAAAGGACAAGCGTGAGATTCTGAAAATTCTGAGCGGCCGGTTCTTGGCGATGAAGGACAAAACTGTCCCCGAGGATAATCCGGGTCTCATAACGTATGACAGCTACTTTGAGGACATGCGGAATGATGCATCGCTGCTTTCAATACCGGACATTGCCAAGGTCAAAGACAAGCTGGAAATAATAGAAGAAAAGATAAACGGCTATTTCAATTCCAAGCCGGCCCTCAAAAGCAAGATACCGCTTGCGAGGCGGATTGCAAACGCATTGGCAATCCGTGTCTTGTGCGATGACCTGGACAAGTGTCTTGGGGCAAACGCACTGACGCTTAAGGAAGACCTTTGCCTTACGGTAAAGGACATTGATGAGGGGGATCTTCTCAAGGACACGGTTGAGTCGACTGCGGAAAAACTTGTCAGCGCGACTCAGGGCCAGTATATAGTCAAGAACGAGGAGTCAGGAGAGTTTTCCATCCGTACAGAAGGAGGCATAAACGTTGAGCAGGTCATCAAGGACTTTGCGGAATATATAAAAGAAAAAAACATCGCATCGCTTGACCAGGAGTTCTTCAACCTGCTCAAATTCCTTCTCGGAATTGAAAGTAATCCTTACAGGCCGGGATTCAACATTTGGAAGCATTACCTGGAATGGAAGAGCACCAGACACTACCGCTTGGGCTATATCTTCTTTGGGAATCCCAACGAACGCTCTACTACCGAGCCTGTTCAGGAATTCTACCTCTACTTCTGCCCCCT
>CAMNGY010000089.1 GCA_946538795.1 uncultured Treponema sp. | reverse complement strand
ATGAGACAGCATCTTATGGCAATGTCCTTAGTGTCTTGCACGAGAAGCGGAAGTCCGTTTCCTGGATTACCGTTGGTCAGGAGGTCCTGCACACCCTGAAAAGGGCTGATCCGGTCTATTTTGTGAGAAGCCTTGATGGTTTTGATGTGGATGTCGGCCATTTGGAGAGAAAGTTTGGCCAGGAAGAGTCTTCTGCCGCTAGTGGCCTTGGTGAATGAGAAATCTAGTTTGAGGGTTAGTATAATATGGAAGAACAGTTGAGCGAGCTTCGGATGGCGATGGGCAAAAGCGAGGCCCACAAGACGAGGATAATAGCTATAACAAGCGGCAAAGGCGGTGTCGGCAAGACCAATATTGCCATAAACATGGCTATTGCCTATGCGCAGCTGGGCAAGTCCGTCATCCTTATCGACGGCGATATGGGCATGGCCAATGTTAACGTCCTTCTGAACATAGTCCCTCAGTACAACCTGATGCAGGTTATAAACCGGCAGAAGAAGATGAGCGAGATCGTTCTGGACACAGAATTCGGCATAAAGTTCATAGCGGGGGCGAACGGATTTTCCAAGCTGGCCAACCTTTCCAAGGAAGATCTTGATGCTTTTGCGAAGGAATTCGCATCCCTTTCCAACGCAGACATAATCATCATAGACACGGGGGCGGGAATTGCCAACAACGTGCTTCAGTTCGTTGCCGCGGCAGATGAGGTTTACATCGTAACCACCCCGGAGCCTACGGCGATAACCGACGCATACGGCATCATAAAGATAATAACGACGGAGTTGGTTGACAGGGAGCTGAATCTCAGGCTCCTGGTGAACCGCGTTCATTCGGCGGAAGAAGGAAAGAGGATTTCCGATCGTATCATTACGATTGTTGGGCAGTTCCTGAACTTCAAGGTTGACTACATAGGCTTCATCTATGACGATCCGGTAGTCCAGGCTTCGGTGATACGCCAGAAGCCTTTTATGATTGTGAACCCGACATCCAAGCCCTCCGTCTGCATCAAGCACCTGGTTGGAAGAATCGAGCGGTCTGATGACGTGGATAATTCAGGGGTTTCAACATTCCTTCAGAAGTTCGTCGGAGGCAAAAAAAAGCGGTAAAAAGGCAAGTTGAACTTGACCTTAAGGAATTTTTACCTTACGATAGAAGGATAGGGATTTGAGGAGAATAGCGCATGCCTAAAGTAAAAAACATAACTTATCCTGCAGTGGCAGGATTTGCCCTCTCTTTTTTGATAAGCTTGCTTGCGACGCACCGCTTCGGTACATCCCTGCTGAAAGGTCTGCTTTTCGCCGTGGTGTTCGCTGTCCTTGCCTTTGCCATAGATTTTGTCTGGGGCAGGTTTCTGGGTGAGGGGGATGATGTTGCCGAAATTTCCGGGGATGTCGCAAAGGCGGATAAGAATCTTGGCAATAAGGTTGATATAACTATAGACGACGCTGATTTGAGTGATGACGGCAGGGGACTTGCTTTTGCCGTGGACCGCAACAGGGCAAAGCTCTCTGATGCGGATACCATGGATCTGAGGAAGAATGACGTGCTTTTTGCCGCTGAGTCGCAGGGGGGAAGGCAATCCCTGTTTGAGGGACCTGCCGCCTCTTCTTCGTCTTCCGGGCCTGCCGTTGCGGCAGGAGAGGCTGTTGCGGCTTCTCCTGCGGATGAATCTAAGGCAGCCTTTAAGCCTGTGAGCCTGGGGAAGCCGGTTTCTGCCTCCGGGGCTTCAAATCCTTCAGCTTCTGCCCCGTCGCCCGTTGCGGAGAAGCAGGCCGGCGCGCCCGCAAAAAAAGCTTCTACCGGCAATCTGGAGCTTGATGCCCTTCCTGATATAGGGGGCTTTGGCGATGATGACAATTATGTTGCGGAATCAGATATGGAAGAAAGCGGGGCTTTAGACGAGAGCGCCCCTGCTTACTCCTCTACGGCTGCATCTTCTTCCGGCAATGCCAGCAAGGCGACGGAACATGACACTGAGACATTGGCCAAGGCCATTTCTACTGTCTTGAAACGAGATGAGATGTCCTAGGAGGAGGGGGAAGAATTATGGCAACGGCAGTTATAGACGAAAAGACAGAAGACGAACTCTGGCATGAATATAAAAAAAGCCGGTCGACGAAGATACGCGATCAGTTTATACGTCAGTATATGCCCCTTGTGAAGTATGTTGCGGGCAAAGTTTCTACTGGTATGCCGGAGAGCGTGGAATTCGATGCTCTCGTCGGTTACGGGCAGTTCGGCCTTTTGGATGCGATAAGCAAGTATGACCCCGACAAGAACGTCAAGTTCAAGACCTATGCCGTCACTCGTATCCGCGGGGCGATTTTTGACGAGCTTAGGGAGCTGGATTGGGTTCCCAGGTCTGTCAGGCAGAAGTCCCGCGAGATCGAAGACACGATCACGGAGCTGGAGGCCAAGCTCGGCCGTACGGCGAGCGATGCCGAGATAGCGAAGGCCATGGGGATGACGGAAAGCGAGTACGAGTCCGTCGTCATGAAGGTCAGCGGCACGAACATCCTCTCCTTGAATGATGTCTGGTATTCCAACGATGACAGCGACAATATGTCCATAGGCGACAACATTGAAGCCCCCAACAGCATGAATCCAGACGTGATCGTTGAGCGTAAGGAGATAAAGAGGGTCATCATACAGGCCATAAACGAGTTGCCGCAGAATGAGAAGATGGTCATAATCCTGTATTACCATGAGGATTTGACCTTTAAGGAGATAGGTCAGGTCCTGAATGTCAGCGAAAGCCGCATCAGCCAGCTGCATTCAAAGGCGAACCTGAGGCTACGGGCAAAGCTTACGAGCATCAGGAAGGGAATCTTTTAGGAGGATGTAAGGCAGATGGTAAACCTGGAAAAGCTGAGGGAGGACCTCGAAAAAAAGCTGACCGTTGACAAGCAGATTCACAGCGTAGTTGTCCGCGCCGACACCATTGATGACTGCCTTGAGGATGCGGCCGTCCAGCTTGAGACGAGCGTGAAGAGGCTTGAATACGAGGTTGAGGAGAGAGGCTCTCAGGGATTTATGGGCCTGGCCCAGAAGCCGTGGGTTCTCCGTATATATGAGAATCCTGCTTTCGTCCAGGAGAAGATTCAGAAAGCTCAGGCCGCCGCCGCCGCCGCCAAGGCTGCGGAGGAGAAGAAGGCTCTCAACAAGGATGGCGTTTACTATGTCCACCGCTTTGGGGACAGGATATACCTCAAGGTCCTGCTGCCCGTTGGGGAAGGTGTGCCTGTTTCGCTTGGTGACATCCTTTCGGCGGCCAAACGGAGCGATACCGAGAGCCTTGATGAGGATTTGGTCAAGAAACTTTGCAAGGAGGGGTCTGGCGAGGAATATGTCGAAGTTGGCGTTTACGCGCATGTCCCCTCCGCTGACGCTGTTATGGCTGTTGATGTTGCGAAGGACGAGATGTCCGCTACCATCGAAGTTTCTGCCCCTGCGATGAGCGGAAGCGAAATTTCTGCCGATCAGATACGGAATGCGCTCAGGACCCAGGGCGTGGTAGCCGGCATAAGCGAGGACAAGATAACCGAATACATAGACAACCCTGTGTATAACGTTCCCTTTGTGGTTGCAGAGGCTATAAAGGCCGTGGACGGAGCTGATGCCAAGATGGACTACAAGTTCGAGACAGACAGTTCCAAGCTGAAGCTCAAGGAGAACCAGGACGGTCAGATTGACTTTAAGGAGCTTAACCTCATACAGAACGTCATAAAAGGCCAGCCGCTCGCGATAAAGATGCTGGCTGAGCGGGGCAAGGGGGGTAAGACCCTCTTCGGCCGCTACCTTGAGGCCAAGAACGGAAAGGATATAGATGTCCACTATTACATGGGGCAGAACGTCGAGCTGGACGGAGACCAGAGGACCATAAAAGCCAGCATGGACGGCCAGGTTTTGATGGTCGGCAACAAGATTTCCGTGGAGCCTGTGTACGAGGTACCGGGTGTCAACATCAAGACCGGAAACATCACATTTATGGGTACGGTCATCGTCAAGGGCAATGTCGAGGACGGTTACAATGTCAAGGCGAACGGCAACATCGAGGTTTACGGCACGGTCGGAAACTGCCAGCTTGAAGCCGAAGGCGACATTGTCATATCCCAGGGAGTCATGGGCCGTGATGAGGGCGTGATAAAGACGTCCAAATCCCTGTGGGCACGCTTTATACAGAACACGACGGTCGAGGCGAAGGATTACATCGTCGTCAACGACAACATCATGAATGCCCATGTGACGGCCTTGAAGAAAATCCTCCTCAAGGGAAAGAGGGCCGTCATCATCGGTGGCCACCTGTTCGCGCAGGAGGAGATTTCTGCCAAGAACATCGGAAACCCGACCGGTACGGAGACTATCCTTGAGGTTGGTTTTGATCCTATCGCAAAGCAACGGCTGACTCAGCTGCAGGGGGAGCAGAGCGAGCTTGTGAAGCAGCTTGAGGATTTGGATTTGAACATCCAGACGCTGGAGAACCAGATGGAGACCCGCCGCTCTGTTCCGAAGGAAAAGCAGAAACAATTGATGGACTTTAAGGAGCAAAAGGCCGATATAGAAGAGAAGAGTGACGCCATGACAACTGAGATCAACCAGATTCAGGAGCATTTGCGTGCCCTTAAAGTTGTTGGACGTGTCAATGCCAGCGGTACTGTCTATGCTGGTACGAAGATTTACGTCCGTGACGAGAAGGACGAGGTCAAGGCCGACTGCAAATCCGTCTCATTCTATTATGAGAACGGCTTTGTCCGCAGGGGCAAGTATGATCCCAGTCAGGTTACGAACGACGTCGCTGCTCCGGAAGGAGTCGCCGTGTAGTTTGTCAGGACACAAGGATGTGTCCTGCTGGCGTATGTCCTTCCTTGAAACATGGAGGTTTTTATGGGCATACAGCCTATCGACTTGTCTGTCATCTACTCCCAGATGGACAACGTTTCGAAATTCAACGCATCGCAGAATCAGCTGGTTCAGGCTTCGAATCAGCAGGGGCGGGATAAAGTCGCTTCGGAAAACCTCGAGAAGTCCAAGATCGTACAGAACGTGGCACGTGATGAATCCAAGTCCGGGAACGTGAAAAACAACCTTGAGGGGGGAGGCTCCTTTGGCTATGCCAGCGGGGAAAAGAAGCGGACAGAAAAAGAAAATGATGGGGATGAGAATGCTGTAAGTCCCCAGGAGGAAATTTCTGACCCGGATCTGGGCCAGCTAATCGACATAATCGGATAAAACTGCTATAAAGAGGGCATGCTCGTTAATGCCATTCTTATATCGGCAAACATCATTCTGTGGATTGTCTTGTCCCTGAGGCTGAGGAAAAAGCTTTCGCCGGAAGGAATTATAAAGGATGTCAGGAAGGAGCTGGAATCCCTCCTCCTTCAGATAAACAGCGCATCGGACAGGAATATCCGCCTTATACAGGATCAGATCAGCCAGGCAAAAACTGCATCCGCTGAAGCCCGCCAGCTTTGCGACAAGGTGGAGGAGCGTCTTGCCATGCTGTACGGGGAGGCAGCCAAGCTTTCGTCGGTGAAAGCCACCGAGAATCTGTTGTATCCGCCCGCACCGCCTGCTAAAAGCGGCCCGTCCGAAAACGTTCCCGTCCCGCCCTCCGATGCACCGGAAGCAACTGTGGGGCCTGCCGTTGAGATCCCTCGTCAAGATACATTGAACAAGGCCAGCTCTCCTTTGGGCAGCTATATGAAGGAGCAGATGAGGTTTTCGGAAAATCCTGCGCCTGCTGCAAATGAGCCGGCACGGAAGGTTGAGATTCCTGAGTTCATAAAGCCTGAGAGACCCATAGAGGTAAAGAAATCATTCCGTCAACAGGTGTTTGAGATGAAGTCCCTGGGATATTCTGCTGAGGAGATTGCCCATAAAACAGGAAGAAGTGTGCAAGAAGTAAAAATTACTATTGAAATTTCGTGAGAATAGGATATAATTAAAGGTACCTATGTTGACGAAAGGTTTGAAAATTGAGAAAACCCGCTTCGGTACTTTGTCCGACGGAACGAAGGTTCATCTGTATACTCTGAGCAACGGAAAAATGAGCGTTTCTGTTTCTGACTACGGGTGTATCATTACTAGTATCGTCATTCCCGACAAACAGCATAACAGGCATCTGGATGTCGCCTTGGGTTGTTCTACGTTGGGGGGCTGGGTTTCTAACCACGAGACCTTTGGTGCCGTAGTAGGCCGTTTTGCGAACAGGATAGGTGGTGCTTCCTTTGCTATAGACGGTGTCAATTACGAGCTGGACAAGAACGACAACGGCGTGAACACCCTGCACGGTGGTTTTGATCGCTGGGACAAGAAGTTTTGGAAGGCGAAGCGTATTGCCAACGAGTACGGAATCGGAATCAAACTGAGCCGCAAAAGTCCCGATGGAGAGCAGGGCTTTCCGGGAAACGCAAAGGTCAGCGTCAGCTACCTGCTGAACGAAAGGAATGATCTTACGATCATATATAAGGCGACGTGCGATAAAGCGACTCCTTTCAATATGACCAATCATTCATACTTCAACCTTAATGGTCATTCGTCTGGTTCTATCGCCGGACACAAGATCCAGATGAACTGCTCCAAGTACCTGGATGTGGACGACAAGCTCATTCCGACTGGTAAGCTTACGGAT
>CAMNGY010000088.1 GCA_946538795.1 uncultured Treponema sp. | reverse complement strand
TGACATTTTTATGATTTTGTAGATAATCTTCCATAAAAATTAAAACAGCTTTCAGAGACGCATCATCCATTTTGGCAGAACTCTTTTCTTGTCCCTGCATACAATATGGACAAGCCAAATTGCAATTGTAAGAGGGAATCAATGTAATGCTAAAAACACTAGATGACCGAGCATATCTAACAGAATCATAGAAATAAAAAAATTCTTCAGACTCGTCTTTGTTTTTTTCAGTTAAATAATGCATCTCTCTCAAAGGATTCACATATTCAGATTTTAACATATCCAAATTGTTATTCTTTAAACAAGCATATGTTTCCTTATCTAATTCTACTAATGCGGTACTCAATGTATTATAGAGAAAATTCTTTCCATTATGTTCGAAATAAAAATTGTATTGTGAAGGAATAAAGTCCATATCATATATCTCCTAATACCACAGGTCATGTACCTACGAAAAAAAGATGAGCTAGAGCATTGTTTCCAATAAATCTGAAACAGAAGGGTGCTTTTCTTATAGAAAAGCACCCTTCTGAAAAAACTAACAGCTACAGTAACACCTATTCTTATCCCTTTGCTGGTAGTTCATTCCCATTACAAATTTTGAATCAACTTCATCAAGTGCTATCGGGGAATTAAGTACAACCATATTATCTCCTTGTATAATGTAATAATTTTAGTAGAAACTACCTTTCAGTATACCACAAAAAAAAATGTCAAGGGCTTTTTGAACTTTTCTTCATTTTTTCAGGTTTCGTGCGGACTTTTCGCTCACGAGCCTTTCCACGGGCATCAAGCGAAACAGCGTCCCCGCCGCCGACGTCGCGCTCCGCATCGCGAAAGTCCTCGGTGTCTCCGAGGAATACCTCCTGACGGGGCTGGAGCCGGAAGCCAGCCCCCAGCGGACAATGCCCGATTCGCTGCAGAAATACCAGAAGCACCGCCTGCTCATCGATGAGCTCGACTCCCTTCCGCCGAACGTCCAGGAATCCATCGGGAACATGATCCGGAAAGTCAAGCAGGCCTGCACGGAACCGGCATGACAGGCCGCCCGCCCGTCAAGGGGCGGCGGGGGCACGGCGGACACCGCAATACCCCCGCCCCGCCCCGCCTAGGGCTGCCTGACAGTGAAAGCGCCGCTCACGCCCTCAAGCAGTTCCTTCCGCTCGTACTTCGAGCTTCCGATGTAGCGGGTACGGAGGACGAACACGTACTTTCCCGCCGCCACGTCAGCAGGCAGCGTGAACACGAGCTTCCTCGGGAAGTTGTACAGGAAGCTGGACACCTTCTGCCACTCCGCCTCCGTGCCCGAAGGCCTGCCGTCATCGGTCGCCGGGGCGAGCCACAGGCCGCTTTCCTTTCCACCAATGCAAAGGCCGGAACCTTCAATCAGAACCGAACCGCCGGCGATCAGCGTCCCGTCCGCCGCAACCCTGGAGACATCGGTAATCGTGCCGAAGTCCACGCCCGGGGCCGCGACCGTGCTGTCGGACACCTCAACCTTGGACACCGCGTCCAGGAGCGTCCCGTCGGGCGAGAAGCGCACCGTGAGCGGGAGCCGCTCGCCCGGATTTGCCGCTATGCCCACGGGGGCTATGTAGAAGCAGCCGAGCGAGCCCAGGCGGACGGCGTGCCCGGACGCGAGCACGCCGAGCAGCACCTTGGTGTAGGCGGTCATCACGTCCGTGATGCGGCCCACCTTCATGTCCGGCAGCTGCTCCGCCATGAGGTCAAGGACGTTCTGGTTGGAATAGGTGAACCGCGCCACCTTCCCGTAGTAACCGATACCCTGCCCTTCGGCGTTGAGCTTGTTCGCGTGCAGCCTGAGCAGAACCTGGCCTGCTGCCCCGTCGCGAAGATTGATGAAGCTGTTGTCGCTTCCCGTCACTTTGTTTTTCTTTGACATAATTCACTCCTTACCGCCCGGACCATGTCGCTTCCGTGCGGCTTTAATTGATATGCCTTTATTATAGGCACGGGGCAGGGGTGAAAAATGTCGTAAAATCGCCAGACTTCAAAAAAAATTTTTGGGGGTAGTAAACGGACGTTTTTTGGGGTGTTAAACGGGCGTTTTTGGGGGTAGTAAACGAGCGTTTACGGGGGTGCTGAACGGACGGTTCCTACTTCCTGAACAAATCGTCTAGGGTCAGTACCTTCGAGAAAACACCGCTGTACTCATTTTTCTTGAGCCCGAATGTCGTTATGAGCGTGGTGCGCACGCTGTGCGTCCTAGGTATCACCGAGACAAGTGAGTCGGCCCGTTCCAGCATCACCGAATAATACTGCTTGTCCACGACGAACTCCTTGTTGTAGAATTTCATCTCGCACATGTTGACCACATGGTCATCGCGCTCGATAAGAAGGTCTATCTGGCTCCCCTGCCTTTCCTTGTTCCCCCGGTGAATCCAGCCCGACTGGCACGAGGAGACACCTCCTATCTCCAATGCCTTCTTTATCTGCGGGATATGGTTGAAGCATACATCCTCGAACGCGTAGCCCCGCCACACGTTCAGGACCTGGGAATTGAGGTTCCTCTGCCAGTAGCCCTCGTCAGCCTCCCTTCCTTCCCCCAGGAAGCGGTTGCAGAACAGGCAGAACGGGTCGAGCAGCCGGTAACGCACGTCTTTGCAGCTTTCACCGAAGGGAACATATTTTTCTATGAAGTCGCCCGCAAGCAGCCCCTTCATCGCGTCCATGAATACGCTTCCTTCCTTCAGTTCCAAAGCACCAAGGATTTCGCCCCGCGTGAAGCCGGTGCGCTTTCCGGAAAGGAAGCTCGCGATGCGCATCATGTATTCGGGATTCCTGAAAACGGACATGAACAGCCTGCCATACTCGTCCCTCAGTTTCGCCTGGCGGGAAAAAAACAGCAGGTCTATGTTCTGGGCAACGCTGTAGTCAGGTCTGAAAAAACTGTAATAATACGGCACTCCCCCCAGAATCATGTAGCACTGCACGATATCGTACCTGGAATAGCCGATGCCCATGCTCTCCAAATATTCCTCACATTCGGAAAGGGTGAACGGGAAAAGCTTTATCTCATAGGTCAGACGGTTGTACAGGCCCCCGTGATTGTTGATGAGCTTGTCCACAATCCATGAATTCGCACTTCCACAGACGATGACCATCAGGTTGTCCCGATGGCAGCCCCACGTATTCCAGAAAGCCTCGAACGCAGGGATGAAGCCTGACTTCGGGGTATCCAGCCAAGGCAACTCGTCGATGAAAACCAGCTGGCGCGTCCCGTCGTCCCTGTCCTGAAGGTGTTTCTCCAGCAGGTAAAAAGCCTCCAGCCAGCTGGAGGGCTTCCTGCCCTTCTTCATTCCCTGGAGCCGCAGGGACAGGTAAAAGTGGTCCAGCTGCCGGACAAGTCCGCCGCCCCCTTCCCCGTCCACGGGTGATATGCCCGAATGGCGGAAGCTTATCCTGTTTTTGAAAAGCTGGTCCACCAGATATGTCTTGCCTATCCGCCTCCGCCCGTATATCGCGACGAACTCAGCCTTGCCGCTGTCATACAGCCTGTTCAGTTCCTGGATCTCTCTGCTCCGACCTACCACTTGCTCCACCTTGACTTCGTTTTATTCTAGTATAATCCCATGATAATCCGAAGTCAATGATAAATTTTAAGCCGATACTTCGGATTATGACCGTTTTTCCGGCAGAACGGGTGTCCGGGGCAAACGTCCGTCGCCCCCTTTACAAGTATCCCCCTGCTTGTGCTAGACTTGCCCCATGGATGCGACGGAAAGGCGGCGGCTGGTCATAGGGACGCTGAGAAGGCTGGAGAAAAACGGAAGGTTCCTATTGGAGAAAAACTTCATGCAGCACGGGCGCTGCTCGGTCTACAGGCACAGCGTCGCCGTCGCGCGGACCGGCCTGGACATGGCGGAAAGGCTCGGCATCCGCATCGACGCGGAAAGCCTGGTGAGGGGCGCGCTGCTCCACGACTACTTCCTGTACGACTGGCACACGGGCTACCCCGGCCCGCCCTGCACCCACGGCTTCACGCACCCCTTCATCGCGCTCAGAAACGCAGGCGAGGACTTCACGCTGACGCGGAGGGAGAAGGACATAATCGCCCGCCACATGTTTCCTCTCGTCCCCATACCCCCCGCGACCCGGGAAGGCTGGCTGGTATGCCTCGCCGACAAGCTCTGCGCCCTCCACGAGACCTTGTCCCGGAGGGGCGGGAAGCGGAGCTAGGGAAGGCAGGGGGAACGGGCACCCGCGGTTCAGTCAGGAGGCATCCGTCCCGGACGCGGGCATCTCCGGCCCGAGCAGGGGCCGGGCGTACGGAAGCCGCCGAGCCAAGCCCGCGACGGCGAAAGGCCGGCACATCCGGAAAGCCCCACGCAATGCCCTTTCGCAACAAGCCCATTTCATGCTAGACTGAGGGCATGAGCGAAGACAAGATACCTTTGAGAAAAGACGTTCCCGCCGGTGACAAGTGGGACCTGACGGTTTTATACGAAAACAAAAATGAATGGGAGGCCGACCTCAAGAGAATCCCCTTCATGACGGAAAATGTCCTGGCCTGCAAGGGGCATCTGGCCGACGGGCCTGACAAGCTTCTGGAGGGCCTCATGGCGCTTGAGACGGTTGAGCACGTGATGGAGCGGGTGCACCACTATGCCAGCCTGATGCACGAGGCCGACCAAGGCGACGGCAAGGCGCAGGAGATGCAGAAGCGGGCCATGATGGCATACACGCAGTACGTGGCCGCCATAAGCTTCTGGGACCCGGAGCTGCTCGCGATTCCGGACGACAAGATAAACGAATGGATAAAGGCAAAGGAATTCGACAACTACCGGGTATACATAAAGAAGGCACTGCACATAAAGCCCTACATACTGAGCGAGAAAGAGGAGAAGATCCTAGCCCTGCAGATTGAGAGCGGAGAGACGGCCTCCAACGCATTCTCCCTCCTGACCAACGTAGACATGGAATTCGGCACGGTGCATGCGGACGGCAAGGACAAGCCCCTGACCCACAGCACCTACAGCGACTTCATGGAAAACCCGGACAGGTCCGTCAGGAAGGAGGCCTACGGGAAGTTTTACGCCCAGTTCGCCTCGCACGCCAACACCATCGCCGCCCTGTACGCGGGTTCGGTCGCGGACGACATCTTCCGTTCCCGCGCGAGGGGCTACGGGTCCTCGCTGGAGGCCGCCCTCTACAAGGACAAGGTACCCGTGTCGGTCTACAGGAACCTCATCGCTACGGTCGGCAAGAACTTGGACACCCTGCACAAGTATTACTCCCTGCGCAAGCGAGTCCTGAAACTGGACGAGCTCAGGCACTATGACGTATACGTCCCGCTGGCCCCCAAGCCTGAATTCAAGACGAGCTATGAGGAGGCGGTGGAAATAGTGCGCGGAGCCATGGCCCCGCTCGGAACGGAGTACACGGACAGGCTCTGCGGCGGCCTTCTCGGGGGCTGGTGCGACCGCTACGAGAACAAGGGCAAGCGGAGCGGGGCGTTCTCGTCCGGCTGCTACGACGGCTACCCCTTTATCCTGCTGAACTACAAGGACACGAGCCTGCGCGACGTGTACACGATGGCCCACGAGGGCGGACACTCCATGCACTCATGGTATTCCGTCCACAACAACCCCTTCATGTGCTACGAATATACGATTTTCGAGGCGGAAACGGCCTCCACTTTCAACGAGGAGCTGGTCTTCGAGTACCTTCTCAAAAACGCGAAGGACGATGCTATGCGAAAGTACCTCCTGTCCTCCCGTGCGGCCGACATACTGGCAACCCTGCACCGGCAGACGATGTTCGCGGAATTCGAGCTGGCCTGCCACGAGTCGGTCGAGCAGGAAGGAAGGCCGCTCAGCACCGACGCGCTCCGCTCCATCTACCGCGGGCTGCTGGAAAAGTACTTCGGCCCCGAGATGGTATTCGAAGAGGAAAGCGACCTGGAGGGCCTGCGCATCCCGCACTTCTACAATGCTTTCTACGTGTACAAATACTCCACCGGAATCTCGGCGGCCCTGGCCCTGGCCAGGCGCGTGACGGAGGGCGGGGCGGCAGAGCGGGAGGACTACTTCAATTTCCTCAAGTCTGGCGGGTCGCGCTACCCGATCGAAGCCCTGCGGGTTGCCGGCGTGGACATGGAGAGGCCCGAACCTATCCAGGCAGCCTGCGACAGCTTCAAGTCGCTCGTCAACCAGCTGGACGCAATCCTCTAGGCAGGCCGGACCGTGACTGGAAAGATACGGAAGTCCGGGGAGAACATGACGGAGGCCGCACAGGTACGGACAGGCGCTCCGGCGCAGACAGACGCACCGGCGAGGACAAACGCCCCGGCGAGGACGGCGGACGACTTCACCGCCGGAAGCTTTTACGCAGCGTTCACGGAGGAATCCGCCCGGCTGGGGCTGGACGGTCCCCGCATCCTGCCTGCAGACCGCGTGACCCTGCTGGACGAGACGGACAGCACGAACACGCGGCTCCTGTCCCTGCTGGACGGGAACGGCTCCCCGCCTTCCGCCGGGAAGCTCCTGCTTGACGCGGACGGGAACCACACGGAAAGGGGGCGGCAGCTGTCCTTCACCCTCCTTGCGGCCGCATCCCAGACCGCGGGTCGGGGGCGGGTGGGCCGCCGCTTCTGGTCGCCGGACGGCAGCG
>CAMNGY010000087.1 GCA_946538795.1 uncultured Treponema sp. | reverse complement strand
CCTCGAAGTAGCACTTGAGGGTGGACACGAGGAGTGACTTGCCGAACCTGCGCGGCCGGCTGAGGAAGTAGACGCTTCCGGTGCTGGCCATCTTGTAAACCAAGTCCGTCTTGTCCACGTAATAGTATCCGTCCCGGCGTATGCGGGCGAAGTCCTGCTGTCCAATGGGGAAAAGCTTGAGACCGTTCATGGCCTCATCATAGCACAAAGTGTAGGGGTATGGAAAGCGAGCCGGCGGGAAGGGAGGGCCGCGCGGAAAGGAGGTCCCTGACGGCCGGCGGACACTCCCCGAAGGCTTGCCAGCGGCGGGCAGGCGTGCTATCATCGGTACGATTATGGCAGTTATGACAGACGACAAGCTTGCATGGCATGAGGAAGGCAGGAAAGAACTTTGCAGGACCCCTGTGTTGACGCTGACGGAGCGGGAAAGCACCGGGCCGGACGGAAGGAAGGGGCGGTTCGTCGTGAACGAGGCCCCGGACTGGGTGGCGGTCATCCCGGTCGTCGGCGACAGCTTCCTGATGGTCCGGCAGTGGCGGCACGGGGAGCAGGCACTGAGCATGGAGTTCCCAGGCGGCATCATAGAGAAGGGCGAAGAGCCGGAGGCCGGGGCCAGGCGGGAGCTTAAGGAAGAAACCGGGGCCGAGGCCGGCAAGCTCACCTACCTGGGACGGATGAACCCAAACCCCGCGCTCTTTGACAACCACATGTACTTCTACTGCGCACAGGACCTGAAGCTGACCGGCGAGCAGCAGCTGGACAGCGACGAGTTCGTCAACTACATGAAGATTTCCAAGGAAGAGGTCTTCGCCAAGATGGGCAGCCCGGAGTACCCGCACGCGCTTATGGCCGCCGCATTGTGCCTGTACCGGCAGAAGTTCGGGGAGTAAGGACCGGGGGCACGAACGCAGGGGTTATTGTAAAATGGACGGCTTGCAGGCACACGACATACCTGCACGCTTTCAGGAAGGAAGGGGCTCTCATCGCATTCCTCCGCGTGCTCTGGGACCACGGCTATGTCGTCTACATAGCCGACGTCATAGTCCGTCCGGACGACGACCATGGCGCAGGAATGTGCCAGTGGATTCAGTGCAATATGCAGACGGAAGGGCAATAATAAAAAGAACCAACGGGCGGTCGTTCAGAATTACGTCCCTGCATGGCAACCCTTGCCGGGCAGAGAGGTGGATGGCATCATCCGCATTGACAACAATCTTTCTGAAAAAGAGTGCCTTGCCGAGCTCAAGAAGAACTACGACGGCTACCACTTCTCCGAGGACACGGTGACCGACGTATACAACCCTTTCAGCCTGTTGAACGCCTTCTCGGACTTACGCTTCGGCAGCTACTGGTTCTCAACCGGAACGCCCAGCTTCCTGACCAGGATGATCCGCGACGGCAAGGTGGACGCGTTCATGGAGCGGATAAACAACATCTTCGCTTCGGCTCCACGTTCGCTGTGCGAACGTAACGACCTGTGCTTTGCGCACAGGTCGCAGCAACCGACCAACCAGAAGCAGTACGAGCTGAACTGCCAGGCCTTCGTCTGGCTCATCTTCAAGCTGATGGGCGAGTTCATCCTCTGTGAGGTGCAGAACGGCAAGGGGCGCAGCGACGCGGTCATCTGGCAGAAGGACATCATCTACGTCTTCGAGTTCAAGATGGACGGCAGCGCGAAAGATGCCCTCGGACAGATAGACGGAAAGGACTACCTGATAGCCTACAAGAACGACGGGCGCAAAATCGTCAAAATCGGCGTAAACTATTCCAGCGCGGACCGCCAGCTGACCGAGTGGATAGTGGGGTAAGCCCCGTGATTTACACAAACAAGCACGCCGTCCCGCCTCCGAAGATGCCCTTTACCCACTTCTACAAATAGAATCTTTTTGCTATAATTGCTCCAAGTGCGGGGGCAACCCCGCCATGGAGTAAGATATGAAAAATATTTCCGACCTTATGGGAATAAGGGAGGGGGTCCGCGTGGTGGACGCGACCCTCCGTGACGGCGGGCTGGTGAACGACTTCCGCTTCACCGACGAATTTGCCCGGAAGCTCTACCGGACCAACATAGAGGCCGGGATAGACTGCATGGAGGTGGGCTACAAGGCCTCCAAGAAGCTCTTTGACGTGGACAAGTTCGGCAAATGGAAGTTCTGCGATGACGACGAGCTGGCCAAAGTCCTGGGCGACAACAGCGACGGCAAGATCATGCTCGCGGCTATGGCGGACGTGGGCCGCTGCGACTACAAGGACGACATAATCGAAAAGGGCAACAGCCCCCTGGACGTGATCCGCGTCGCCTGCTACGTGAACCAGATAGCGGGCGCGGTGGACATGATAGAGGATGCGAAGAAGAAGGGCTACACCGTCACCTGCAACATCATGGCCATCTCCACCGCGCAGGAAGGGGACGTGCGCGTCGCCCTGGAGATGCTGGGCAACTCCCCGGTGGACGTGATATACATCGTGGACAGCTTCGGCTCCCTCTACCCGGAGCAGATAGCCCGCATCGCGGCCCTGTACAAGGAGTACGCCGACAAGTACTCCAAGAAACTGGGCATCCACGCCCACAACAACCAGCAGCTCGCCTTCGCCAACACGATCGAGGCCCTGGGCGACGGGGTTGACTGGCTGGACGGAACCTACTCCGGCATGGGACGGGGAGCTGGCAACTGCTACATAGAGAGCCTGCTGGGCCTTCTTCGCAACCCCAAGTACAGCATCTACCCGGCCATAAGGTTCGTGGAGGAGGAGATGCCGGGCCTGCGCAAGGCCGGGGCCGTCTGGGGCTGGGACCTGCAGTACCTCGTGACGGGGATAATGAACCAGCACCCCCGCGCGGCCATTGCATTCACAAAGGACAAGAGGCACGATTACTCCGAGTTCTACAAGGACATGTTCTCCCACGAGTAAGGGCGTTTTCAGGAGGAACGAATGTGCATTCTGCTGCGGCAAGAACGGGAATTCTGCTGTGGCACGAATGTACATTCGTGGGTGGCACGAACAGGCAGGGACCGCAAGAAAGCTGACAGTTACCTTTCCGCTTCCCGGAATATTTCCGATAATATGAGGGTGAAAATTTTCAGATTCGCCGCGGTCCTGGGCCTGGGGAGCATCCTCGCATCAGGAGCCGCATTCCCGCAGGTGCCAAACCAGTCACGGCAGCTGCGCATACAGATATGGTCCGAGCTTGACCCCTTCCCCGGAGGCTTCGAGGACGAGATTTGGGAAGAAGAAAACGGGACGGACAGCCCGGAGGCTTCCGGCAGGTCCGGCGTGCCCGGCACGGCGCTTCCGGCAGCGGACGGGAAAACTGCCGCAGCCCTTCCTTCTTCGGGCGGGTCCGCCGCCTACGAGTCGGAGCGGACCCGGCTCTATTCCTTTGCCATAGGCAGGGCCAAGGAGCTGACCCCCTTCTTCCTGTCCGGTATGCTCTCCGGCTGGACCTTCGAATACACGCCCTACGACAAGGGGCGTGGCGTGGAGGAATTCTTCGAGTTCGGGGAGATAACGCCCTTCGACTGGTCCATGAACTCCATAGAGTACAGGGAGCCGGTCCCGGAGGACTCCAAGCTCCTTGTCTGGGCCTACTGCGACCGGACGGAGGTGCAGCAGCTGTCCTACCGCAGGTGGAGCAGCATAAACCTGCCCAAAGTCCGCGGCAGGGGCAGCGCGAGCGTGGAGAAGGGCTTCGAGGGAATCAAGGAGTCCGTCGGCAGCGCGATACGCGATGCCGTCCGCGAGTACTGGAGGATTTATTCCAGGAACAAGCCCAAAGAAATAACCGGGCGGGTGTTACTAATCGGGGTTCCTAGGGTTTATATTTACGAAGGTCAGTATAAGACAGACCTTGAATTTTTTTTAGAAACTGATAGAATAGTTAAGTATACTTACTTTTAACTAGACTAATTCAGTTTAGGAGGACACTATGAAGAAGATAATGGCTTTGGTTGCTGCTCTCACGCTCACGACTTTTGGTGCGGTATTCGCGCAGAACTTCGGCGGAACCACCACTGGCGGTGCCGAGGCTGCTGACAGCTACGCTGACAGGACTACCCAGGTGATAACGGTCGAGGACCAGTACGCCGATCTGCACCCGACGGCAAACGCCGTCACTCTCACGATGGAGTACACCCCCCTCACGGGCGAGGTTCACTTCTACTATGAGTGCCTTCAGGCCAGCTACGACCAGGGCGAGGCCATGAACACCGCCATGGGCGTGTTCCAGGATTTCGCCGCCGAGCACGGCTTCAAGCACTACTACTACAAGGCTAAGGACAAGTCCAAGTACTACAAGGACAAGGAGACCAAGCAGAGGATGGCTAGGTACAGCTCCTACGTCTACTTTACGAAGTAAACTGCTTTGCTGAAGTAAAAGGCGCAGGACTGTTATAATAGGGTTTGCCCGCAGGGTTGCGGGCAGCCCAAGCCCCCGAAGGCGGAAAGCCTCCGAGGTGCCGGATGTTACCGGAAATGACCATAAACTGAAAACACTACTTCATTGGCAGGACGGGTTTTGTCCTGCCTTTTTTTTGCCCCTTTACCAGGTGAAGCCTATGCCGAATCCGGCCGTGCCAAAGGTGGAATTCTTGTTGCCCTTCTTAAGGTCAGCATCAAAAACGTAGTTGAACGCGAAGTTCGCGTTGAGCACCAGATGCTTTATCGTTATGTCCAGGCCGCCACCTGCCGCCAGGCCAAGCTCCGCGCCAGTGTTGGCGGAAGCCTCCAGCTGCACGTAAGGCCGGAAATTCTGGAAAAGCGTGATGTTGGCCCCTCCGTTCACGAAGGCCCCGTAATAGGATTCGGTGTTCTTCCCCATGTAACGCCAGGCCAGGCCGCCGCCGAAGAAAAGATAGTCGCTGGTGGCAAAGTCGAAGTTCAGCTTCATGGAGTTTAGCTCCAGGTCGTTTATGTCGTAATTCGCAAAGTCGTAGATGGCCGTATCCATCGTAAGCAGGAGAACCCGCCGCCGCTTTTGCTTTTCCAGCATCTTCCCGGTGAAGCTTATGCCGCCGCTTTGGGCGTTGCCGCCGGAAGACCCGGAAGACGAGGAGCTTCCGCTCCTGCCGCTTTGGGCGTTGCCGCCGTCCTTCTTGCCGGAGGCCCCGGCCGAAGAGGATCCGCCAGTTTTACCGGAGCTGCCACCCTTACCATCACCATCGTGCTTACTGCCGCCGCCCTTCCTGGCCCCGCTGCCGTTCCCCGTCGCGGCATCCTGTGCCCGGACCGCGGCCTCAACCGTTTCCGACGGGCTGCCTACGGCCAGCTGGGGCGTCATGAAGAAGCTGCCCTGGGCCAGGCCGGAACGGGAGACGGAGAGGACCTCCTTCATGTTGTCCATCCTTGCCAGCGTCAGGGAAACAGGGATGAGGCGGTACTGGGACGAGGCCGTCCCGCGGATGACCTTGTAGCTGAGCTTGGCGAAGAGGACGGGGGCGGCCCTTGCGAACAGGCTGTCCAGAACCATAACGCTCTGATCCTTGTCCAGCCCGCCCAGGCCCTTGTTGCCCAGCAGCGCGCCGCCCTTCTTCACAACCTCCTTGTAATCCACGGTGCTGGCATAGCTGAACAGGCCGGCAAGACCGAACAGCTCGGAATAGACCGTGATTTTCCAGCCGTCCTTGGCCTCGCTGTAGTCCGCCCCCCTGACAGTCAGCTCCCCAGACAGGGAATTCGCGGTGTAGGTGTCCGCCTCCAGCTCACCGTAGTAGTCCTCAAGGGAGGACAGGAGGCTTGCCACCTCCTCGCTGTCCTTGTCGTAGAAACGTTCGAAGCGGATGATGTTCTGCTTCATCTTCTCTATTTTCTGTATGCGCTCCAGCACCAGCGTGCCGGAGGAGGCGTGCCTGTCCTTCTCGCCTTCCGCAATGCCCCTGAACTGCCTGTAGTTCGTGGCGATCACGGCGTTCTCCCATTCGTCGTAGCCGTCGCGCCTGGCTTTGTCCGCCTTCGCCCGCCTCTTGTCGTTCTTCGCGATTGTTTCCCTCTGCTTGTCCAGCATCTGCTGGTCCTGCTCGGTGACCAGCACGACGGACTCCAGCCCGGGGTACAGGAACACGCCGTCCTCGCTGCGGGCAGGGGGCTTCACGTCCCCGGCCGGCCTCCGGGCAGGGACAGGGGCATCCTGGGCCAGCGCGGGCAGGAGAGCCGCCAGCAGCATGGAGAGGATAAGCAAGGCTTTCTTTTGCGACGGTCCTGGTTTCATCACCATATAAAAACATTTTACACCAGCTTCCGTTACCAGGCAAGCACGGCTTGTAAAAAGGCCCGATATGCGGTAAAATGCGGGTTATTATGGAAAAGCTAACAATCCTTCTGGCGAAGGGCAGGATCTACGAGTCGGTATATGAGCTTCTGAGCGATGTGGGCATCACGATGCACCTTCCTGACAGGACATATTTCCCCCTGACCAACCAGAAAGACCTTGCCTTCCAGGTCGTAAAGCCCCAGATTGTGGGCGCGCTTCTGGCCGCTGGACGCGCGGACGTGGGGTTCTCCGGCAAGGACTGGGTGTACGAGAGCGGGGTCCAGGACCAGGTGGAGGAAATCATGGACCTGGGGTTTGACCCCGTGCGGATTGTCGCGGCGGTCCCGGACAGCCATGATTTCAACGAGATAATCTCCAAGCCCGTGACCATAGCCACCGAATACCAGAACCTCAGCACCAAGTGGGCCGCATCCCGCAAGCTTC
>CAMNGY010000086.1 GCA_946538795.1 uncultured Treponema sp. | reverse complement strand
CGGCATAGATGTTGAAACGCTTGAATATCCCCTTGACGCTCAGGGAATCGTCCGCGAGCATCGCATTGGCCTTCTCCCAGATTGCGGGGGCTGACTTTACGGTGAGCGGCTCCGTTATGCCGAAGTAGCGGCGAAGCTCCAGGTGGGTCCAATGGTAGAGAGGGTTGCCTATCAGGTGCTCCACGGTCTCGGCCCACTTCATAAAGCGGTCGAATGGTTCCGCGTTCCCCGTGATGAACTTCTCTTCCACGCCATAGGTGCGCATCTGCCGCCACTTGTAGTGGTCGCCGCTGCATCCAGTCCCCAGCCATGCCTCGGCGAGGTTGCCCATCTTCTTGTTCGACGCTATGTCAGCGGGCGGCAGGTGACAATGGTAGTCCCAGATAGGCTCGTCCTTGCAGGCCGCAAAAAGTTCCCTCGCCGTCCCGCTCTCCAGCAGGAAGTCGTCGTCCATAAACTCTCTCATGATGTACCCCCTCCCGTTCATTCAGAACGGTAAGAAATCAATTGAAATTATTGTGTGAATTCCATTCGACGGCCATCTCGCGCAGCTCCTGGGAAGACCCGCAGGAAAGCTTCTGCTTGATGTGCTCCTTGTGCGCATCTACGGTCTTTGTGCTCAGGTTCAGGCGGCTTGCAATCTCTATCGTGCCCAGGCCCTTGCCCAACATCGTGAAAATCTGCATCTGGCGGTCAGAAAGGGACGAAAGGCCGGAAAGCGAGCCGGCCTGCTCGTTCTTGGAATCCTCCTGCCTCTTGCGCTCCTCATCGCTCAGCCATATCTTGCCGGAAAGCACCGTGCTGGCGGCCTCCAGGACCTTGGAGGAACTTTCCTCCTTCATTATATAGCCCCTCGCGCCTGCCTTGAGCGCGCGCTCCGCATAATACTTCTCGTCGTGCATGGAGAGGACCAGGATCGCCGTGTCCTGGTTCTTCGCGTGGATGTCCTTGACAACTTCCAGCCCGTCCTCTCCCCCCAGGTTCAGGTCAACGATGACGAGGTCGGGCTTGTGCTGCTCGTAGGCGGCGGCCGCCGCCGCCCTGTTGGTCGCCTCGGCGCAAACTTCGAACGCCGGCTGCGTGCCTATGAGGGAAGCAAGCCCCTTGCTGAAAATGGGATGATCCTCTACGATCAGGACTTTCGCGCGTTCCATACGGCCGACTTGCCCTTCCTACAGGGACGCGAGCTTTTCGTTGACGAGCTTGGCCGCAATCTTGGGATTGGCCTTGCCCTTGCTCTCTTTCATCACCTGTCCGGTCAGCCAGCCTATGACGTTTGTCTTTCCGCCCTTGAAGTCCGCGACCGCCTTGGGATTGGCCTCGATTATTTTTGCGACAATCTCCTTTATGGCTCCGTCGTCGCTGACCAGCTCCATGCCCTTCTCCTTGATGATGTCATCGGGCATCTTGCTGGAGGAGAGCATCTCGGCGAAGACCTCCTTGCCCTGGGCATTGGAGATGCGGCCCGCGTCGATCGCGTTGACGAGAGCGGTGATGTGCTGGGGCGTTATTGACACCTCGTTTATCGTAAGGTTCTTCTCGTTCAGGACCGCAAGAAGCTCCGCAAGGATCCAGTTGGCGACCTTCTTGACGTCCTTCGCGTCCTTGGCGGCATCCTCGAACCAGTTGGCAAGGTCGCGGCTAGTCGTCAGGGTCTCGACATCGAAGTCGGACAGGCCGTACTCCTCCCTCAGGCGGTTCCGCTTGGCCTCAGGCAGCTCGCCTACCCTGCCTTCCGCGCGCTCCACAAGATCCTCCTCGACGGTGAAGGGCTTTATGTCCGGCTCAACGACGAAGCGGTAGTCCACGAAGGAATTCTTGGTGCGCTGGACGACGGTCTGCCCCTTCTCCTCGTCCCAGCCCATCGTGACCTTGAAGCCGGGGTTGAATTCCTGCCTGTCCTCCTGGAATTCCTTGAGCTGCCGCTGGGCCTCGTAAGTGCAGGCCTCGCGGATGGACTTGAAGGAGTTCAGGTTCTTTATCTCGGAGATCGGCGTGTGCCAGAGCTTGCCGTCCTCCCAGACGTTCAGGTTTATGTTCGCGTCGCAGCGCATGTTTCCTTCCTCAAGGTTTCCGTTGGTCACCTTGACGTAGCGCAGGATTTCCTGGACGGTCTCCATGAAGAGGGCAGCCTCCTCGGGGCTGGTCATGTCAGGCTTGGTGACAATCTCGATGAGGGGGGTTCCGGAGCGGTTGTAATCTATGTAAGAATGCTTTCCCGGCAGGTGCAGGGACTTACCTACGTCCTCCTCCAGGTGAATCCGCTCCACGCGGACGCGGCGGTACTTGCCGCCCTCCTGGATGCAGTCCTGCCCGATGAAGTTGGTCGGGCGGAACTTGGCCCCGCCCTGCCTCTGGTCAGCCGGATACTTGGACATGGGAAGGTCAACATGCCCGTCCGTGCAGAGGGGGATGTCGTACTGGGTTATCTGGTAGCCCTTGGTCAAGTCGGGATAGAAGTAATGCTTGCGGTCAAATTTGGTGAAGCGGGCGATGTCGCAGTTCAGGGCAAGCCCCGCGACGGCCCCCAGCTCCACGTAGCCCTTGCTTATCCGGGGCATCGCACCCGGAAGCCCCAGGCAGACCGGGCAGACCCTGGTGTTGGGCATGCCGCCGTATCTATTCTCACAGGCACAGAATGCCTTCGTCTTAGTCAGAAGCTGGGTATGAATCTCACAGCCTATCACGATTTCCCACTTATCTATAGCCATAGGCCGATTTTACCGCATTTGCGCAAAAAGGACAACGGGCATTCCCCAAAAACCCTTCCCGCGGCCTTCACGGCAATCCCGGGGAAAGGGCACGGAGCGGCCTTCACGGCAGTTCCCGGCGCGCCTGAAACTGCCTCCCCCGTGTTATAAAGCTTGCCGGCTGAAAACCAAATTTTTTGCACTTTTCCCTAAAGGTCAAATTCCAGACTCCGAAGATAAAGCTAGGGTGGATAGCAAGTGATTCCTGTTGCTTGCTTTTTAAGCCGAATCTTTTTTAAGAGGAGATAAATATGGTTATCAATCACAACATGAGTGCAATGTTCGCTCAGAGGGCTGAGGGCATAACTGAAGTCAGGCAGCAGAAGAACATCGAGAAGCTTTCTTCTGGCGAGAAAATCAACCGCGCTGGTGACGATGCTTCCGGACTCGCAGTTTCCGAGAAGATGCGCGCCCAGATCCGTGGCCTGAACCAGGCTTCCAAGAACGCTGCCAACGGCATTTCTTTCATTCAGACGACTGAGGGCTACCTGCAGGAGACCGAGGACATCATCCAGCGCCTCCGCGAGCTCGCCGTCCAGTCAAGCAACGGCATCTACACCGATGAGGACCGCACCTACATCCAGGTCGAGGTTTCTTCTCTCATCGCTGAGGTTGACCGCATAGCTTCTTGCGCCCAGTTCAACGGCATGAACATGCTGACCGGACGCTTTGCCCGCGCCACCGGCGAGAACACGCCGACCGCTTCTATGTGGCTCCACATCGGTGCCAACATGGATCAGAGGACGCAGGTTTACATCGGCACGATGACCGCCGCCGCCCTCGGAATCCGCAACGTCGGAACTGAGGAGATCATGACCCTCGAGACCCCCGACAACGCCAACCGCGCCATCGGAACCCTCGATGAGGCCATCAAGAAGATCAACAAGCAGCGCGCCGACCTCGGTGCCTACCAGAACCGCCTTGAGAAGACGGTCGAGGGACTGGATGTTGCCGCCGAGAACACCCAGAGCAGCGAGTCCAGGATCCGCGATACGGACATGGCCGCCCAGATGGTCGAGTTCACCAAGGACAACGTTCTTTCCCAGGCCGGAACCGCCATGCTCGCGCAGGCGAACCAGTCTTCCCAGAACGTCCTTTCCCTTCTCCGCTAGTCTTAGCGAAGCGGGCAAGTTAGCCGTAGCATAAGGAAAGGCTCCCCGGTGGAAGCTTCAGCTTCTGCCGGGGAGCCTTTTTTATTCTTAGGCAGTTCTGGAAGCTTCAAAAAAATCGCACTTTTTTTATTCTTTTTGTAACCATTCGGAGCCAGGCTGTTTTACATGTATAGAATGAAACAAAATGAAACTCCTTTTGACCGGCTGCAGGAAGGGCGAACCTGCGGCCGTTTTTTTTATTAATCCGGCACATTTATCGCATTAGCAGCTTACATCCGGCATAAGCCACGGACTCTCCGGCAACTTGCCGCAGAAAGCACGGCAAGCCGGCCGGGACATGCCGGCAAGAACGCAAAATGCCCCCGCCATCGGCACTGCCAATGACGGGGGCACCCACAATACGCAACGAAATGCGCGGTTTTAAGGACTACTTGCCGCTCTTGCGCTTCTTGGAAGCGACGTCAAAGAGGACCGCGAGCAGGAGGACCAGGCCCTTGACGGCCTTCTGCCAGTTAGCGTCTATACCCAGGATGGACATACCGTTGTTAAGGACGCCCATGAAGATGGCTCCGATGACGGCTCCGGAAACCTTTCCAGTTCCACCGTATGCGGAAGCGCCACCGATGAAGCAGGAGGAGATGGCGTCCATCTCATAGTTGGTTCCGGCGGTCGGCGCGGCGGAGTTGAAGCGGGCGACACACATAAGGGCAGCGACCGCAGAGAGGAAGCCCATGTTCGTGTAGGCGAAGAACATGACCTTGTCGGTGTTGACGCCAGAAAGCTTGGCGGCCTTGGCGTTGCCTCCGAGGGCGTACAGGTAGCGGCCGGAAACCGTGTTCTTGGTGTAGTAGGCGTAAATCGCGACTATGACGGCGACGATGATAAGAATCACCGGGATTCCCTGATCCTGTCCGAGCAGGTGGGCGACGAGCATGATGACGGCGCACAGCTCGACGAGCTTGACCAGGAAACCTACGAGTCCGGGAACCTCATAGCCCTTCTTCTGCTTGCCCTGCCTGGAAAGAAGCTCCATGATGACATAGCCCGCGCAGCAGACGGCCGCTATAACCATGGTCACGGTGTACCTAGTCGTTTCGGAATCGGCGTTGAAGGGGATGTAGCTCGAGAAGAGGTTCAGATACTTCGGGGGCATGGGGGAAATCGTAAGTCCGTTCAGGATAATCAGGGCCACGCCGCGCCACAGGAGCATTCCCGCGAGGGTTACGATGAACGGGGGTATATGAATGTAGGCTATCCACATTCCGTGCCATGCGCCGATCAGGATTCCGACGATAAGGCAGATAAGGATGGAAAGGTAGATGTTCCAGCCCAGGTTCACTATAAGGGTTCCGCCAATCGCGCCGACAAGGCAGACGATGGAGCCGACAGAAAGGTCGATGTTGCCGCCCGTCAGGATACAGCAGAGCATACCGGTAGCCAGGACGACGACGTAGGCGTTCTGGTTGATCAGGTTCTTGATGTTGCTGGGCGAGAACAGCGAGCCGTTGTCAGTCGCCGTAATCAGCAGCTGGAAAAAGAGCATGACGACAATAAGCGCGATGAAAATCGTATTGTCCTTTAGGGTCTTCTTTATGTTCAATGAAGTTGCCATTGTTTCCTCCAATATATATTTCTGTGGTGCTTACTGACCGTTTTCGGCAGTCTGCTCAACCCGCTTGCCGGAATTGATGATGCAGGTCATTATCTTTTCCTGCGTCGCCTCTTTTCCGGGAAGCTCCGCTATCATGCGGCCCTCGTTCATAACGTATATCCTGTCGCTCATGCCCAGAATCTCGGGCATCTCGGACGAGATGAAGATGACGGACTTGCCCTCGGACACCATCTTGTTGATGATTCCGTAAATCTCGTACTTCGCGCCGACATCGATGCCCCTCGTCGGTTCGTCCAGTATAAGGATATCCGGATCCGCGAACAGCCATTTGCCCAGAAGGACTTTCTGCATGTTTCCGCCGGAAAGGTTCCCCACCTGGTCATCTATGGACGCGCACTTGGTACGCATCTCCTTGACGTAATGGCGGGCGCCCTCGCGCTCCTTGTCAAAGTCAACGATGCCGTGCTTCGAGATTTTCTCAGGGCAGGCGGCAGACGTGTTCTGCGTGATGGATTCGGAAAGGATAAGACCGTTGCCCTTCCTGTCCTCGGTGACGTATGCGACCTTGTGGTCAATGGCGGCCTTTACGTTGGGGAAGTGGACTTCCTTGCCGTCCTTGTAGATGTGGCCGCGGATGTTGGCCCCGTAAGAATGGCCGAAGATGCTCATCGCAAGCTCGGTGCGCCCGGCTCCCATAAGGCCGGATATGCCGACGACCTCTCCCTTGCGGACGTTGAAGTTGATGTGGTCGCAGACCTTTATGCCGTCAAAGATCGGGTGATCGACGCACCAGTCCTTGACCTCGAACGAGATTTCCCCGATTTTCGGCTCCCTCTTGGGGAAGCGGTCCGTCAGGCTGCGTCCGACCATGGCCGAGATGATCGTGTCCTCGGAGAACGCGCTGTCGGACTTGCTCATGGTCTTGATAACCTGGCCGTCGCGGATGACCGTGATCTTGTCGGCGACGTAGGAGACCTCGTTGAGCTTGTGGGAGATGATGATGCTCGTCATTCCCTTCTTCTTGAACTCAAGCAGGAGGTCCAGGAGGTGCTTCGCCTCAGTGTCGTTGAGGGAGGCAGTCGGCTCGTCCAGGATCAGAAGCTTGACGTTCTTGCCGAGGGCCTTCGCAATCTCGACCAGCTGCTGCTTGCCGACACCGATGTCCTTGACCAAAGTGCGGGAGGAGTCCTTGAGCCCGACAAGGCGCAGAAGCTCGTCTG
>CAMNGY010000085.1 GCA_946538795.1 uncultured Treponema sp. | reverse complement strand
TTGGCGGGGCTCACGTGGTCAATGACAGCCTTAATCTTTGTCTTGTCAAAGACACGGTCCATTCCCCGCTCAACAAGGTCGTTTATCGCGATAGGCGTAGTTATCTCGTGGCAGAACACCCTGTCCAGCCTGAGTATGTTCGTTCCCTCGAAGGGCTGGTCCACAAGGTGGGCATCAAAAATCTTCTCTGCAATTGTCTTACCCATAGTTGTACCTCGGCAATATCTCTTTAGTTATATTGAAGTATATGAAGTAATCCTAAATATTTCAAGAGGCTGAAAAAAATACAATTTACGAAGTCTGCTTCTCGCCGGAAGAAGCCTGCTTGGCCTCAAGGACAAGCTCAGCCTCGCTTTTCCGTGCATATATGGGACCGTCATAGTCCTCAAGGGGCTTTTCACCCGCAGCAATCTTGTCCTCTGCCAAGGCAAACAGCCCGCTGGCACAATCCCTTCCGGAATCAAAACCCTCAAGTGGCAGCAAGGGATCCAGCCCTCCCGCAGCCGCCAAAAAGCTTTCTGTCCCAGGTCCGGCCACAAGGGTAACACTTTCGTGGCTCAGGAGACCTATGATTTTCCTGGTTTCACCGTAATCTACCTGGGTAATACCTTTTCCCCCGTGAAAAAACTGAAAGAAAAACTCGTCTTCCTTGGCCTCGATGACGCTTATGACGGTTTCCCTCCCTGATGCATATTGATGGGCATAGGCCTCCAAGCTGCCTATCCCATAAACGGGGGTCCCACAGGATAAATTTATCGCTTTCAGGGTACTCAGTCCCAGCCGCAAGCCTGTAAAAGAACCGGGGCCCAACGTGATACAACAATAATCCAGCTGGGAAGGGAGCAATGAAAGCTCCCGCATCACGAAGTCAATGGCCGGAAGCAGCTTTTCAGACTGCCGTATTCCAAGGTCGTAAACCAGTTTTACGGAGTTTTCCCCGTTCTTACAAGATATAGCGATTTTTGAGACCGCACAGTCAATGGCAAGGGCTTTCATTCGATTTTACCGTTGTTCCAGTTCTGTATCGTTATTTTCCTGCTACCATCGTCCAAAGGAAGCAGGGACATGCGAATTGTCCTTTTGGGAAGACAAGAGGCGACCCTCTCGCTCCATTCTATTACGCACACTCCCCTTCCATAGAGCATTTCCTCCACGCCAAGGTTCAGGAAATCCTCCTCCCCGGACAAGCGATAGGCATCTATGTGATAGAGAGGCATTGTTCCTTCATACTCGCTTATGAGGCAGAAAGTGGGGCTTGTCACGGTATCATCCACGCCAAGGGCCTTCGCAATGCCTTTTGTAATCGTAGTCTTGCCAGCGGCCAAGGTTCCAGTCATTGCTATGACATCCCCGGCCTTCAGAAGATGACCTATTTTCTCGCCAAGGGCAATGGTCTCTTCTTCCGACTTGGCAATGAAAGTAAAATCCTCGCCTGTCATGGCAGCTCGCGATTCTTATCCATCTGTATGATGCATTCCTTAAGGGCTTTTCTTATTGGAAGCAACGGATAGTCCAAATCCCGAGGTAAGGCATTCACATGATAAGACCGCATTCCCAACGGATTAATTTCCACATAAAAAGAGAAAGGGAAAGACGCCTCTTTTGAAAGGTATTCGATTACAGCCGTCGCCTTGTATCGGTTTATATAATAAATGTAGCCATCATCTTTTGAAATCGACTTAATCTCTACCACACGCATTTTAGTATCATATCATAAAATTTGATTGAAAACAATAGGGGCATCTCCAAAAGCTGCCACTTTTTTCAATGCCCCTTCAATGCCTCAAATCTCAGTCATACTCATAAACGAACATAGCTATCTTGTTCTTTACTGCGACATCAATATCCAGGAATTTGACATGCAGTACATAAGCAGGACTGTCTTTGTCCGTCCCTTTCGTTGTCAGGACTATATATCCTATGACCTGAAACGGTCCATTGTCACCAATCTTGAATTCAAGGTTCAAGTACTGTCCCTGCTTTATAGGAATCTGGCAGTCAAAGCGGCATCCTCCCGTAGAAATATCATGCATAACGCCGTCATACATCTTTTCGCCTATCTCATAGTTAACTGCCCCGCCCTGCTTGATGGGCTTGACGGAAGAAAATTTACAGGGAGCCGCAAAAGCACGACGCTTGGAGGAACGACGCTGAGCAGCTGTCAGCGTGCTGTTGGAAGAAGCTATGAGGATGAACTTACCGCTTTTTTCTTCCTCATACCTGACAACCCTCGTCAGCAAGGCATAGGACATGCCTTGGTCCGTCTTGAACGTCAGTACAAACTTAGACAAGGGGGCAGCTTTCTTGTCGCTCATGTACAGCTGCTGGGGAATGGAAATAACTATGCCCTGTGAATCGATCCTGTCCAAAGTCAGAGTCCACTGCTGTTTGTCTTCGTCCATATAAGTAAGCTTCTGCCCGACGGGAATGGCTTTAGCATTGGAAATCATCGTAAGGCTTGCCTGAGCGCGGTCTATCTTGTACTGCAGCTCAAAGAAAGACTGCATTTTGTCCTCGTCCACCCTCTCAAGCTTCATATCATCATACTGCTTCCTGAAGAGGTCTTTTATGGCTTCTTTGTCCCGGATCAGATATTCCAAGTTCCTCGGATTGAATTTCTTGCACATCGCCTCAAGGATCCGTTTTTCTTCGGCGTTCAAACCCGCCAGCTGGACAACGTTGTTTATGTTCTCTTTTTTGGTCGGCTTATCCTTGTTTACCTCAAGCCAGTTGTCTGGTTTCTTTGCGGCCCGAATCTTGGCAAGGACAAGTCCAACAAAAGTAGCCCCGATGATTATACATATCACGCCCCCCATGACCGCATACATGGTACTGTTGACACCGGCCTTTCTCTCAACGTCCAGAAGCAAATTCGCATTAACAAACGGCATAGTCTACCTCGTATATATCAGAATCGGCAGAAAAGACAATATCACACAGCAAAAAGGCATTATCCTAAAGGGTAGCAATGGCCTGCATGACAGACTTCAGCCTTGGTCCTATCTCATATTCCGCCAAATCACCGACCGTTACGGTATCGTTTCCTTCCATGGCATCCTTGAAGTCGGAAAGAATGGGCAGGAAATCCTTGAAGAAATCTATAAAACTGGCCCCATCTATGGACAGCTTGCCGTAAACTTCGGGAAAAAGGGAACTCATAGTCGCCGTGTGGAAAAAATCGTTACAGCCAGAAGCAAGGCTGTCAATCATGGCAGCAACTTCTTTATCCTTCCCCCCTTGCAGAAGAACAGGTATCTCGTCAAGCTTCAGCTGCCCTATCCGGGAAGAAATATCTTTCAGAGCCTGAACAAGCTGTCCCTTGGACAAAACAGTCAGCTCCAAAGAAGTTCCTTCCTCCAAAGGCCGGTCCAGGATAGCGTCAAAGCCGTCAGGAGAAACGGCCTCTCCGTCCAGCACGATTCCAACCGTAGTCGCATCATTCTGAGAAGCCTCGTCCTCAAATGACTTCAGGACGTCACCAACGGTCTTTTCGTCCTCAAGGGTTACGTCTATATCATTACCATTTACCTTTAACCGCATTTGTATCTTCCTTCCGCTATTTATTGCCAGGAGAGTTCTTGAAGCTGTTCTCCAAGGACTTCTGCTGGCTTTCAAGGCTGTTGAGCGTTCCTTCCATATTAGAGTACTTTGCCTTCAGGTTGCTTTCCTTCTTATCCAGCTGCACCTGAAGCTCCGAGATTTTCTTGTTGGAGTTTTCAATCTGCGTATTCAGGGTATTCATCTTGGAAGAAATGATTCCCCCGGCCTGAGTCCAGGAACTGGCCTGCTTGTCCAGCATGTAGGCTATGCCGTCATCCGCAATCAAATCCCCATCCTTGTCATAGCCGAACAACTTCTTGATGTCGTCCAAGTTGTTGTCAATGGCGGCATCCAGCTTCTTTTCATCTATCTCCAGGTACCCGCGCAACCTTGATGCGCTGTAACTGGTGCTGTTGGTAGAGGCGTTGGTCGAAATGCCTATCTGGTTCAGCATTGTGATCTCGGCGAACTCAGAATGAGGATAGGCGGCAGACACAATTCTCTGCATGGAGGACTTACCGTTTGACAAGGTGAAGTCTCCCTGGAACATCCCCAGTTTCTCCTCCGCCTTCTCCTTCTCATCGTCCGTAAGGTAGTCCAGTTCCGTAATGACCTCAGGCTTGTTGCTGGTCAGGATATTTATTTCGGCCAGAACCTGATTATAGTTGCCCACAAACGTAATCAGCGAATTCTTGACGGCTTCCTTGTCGCTCATGACAGTTATTGTCGCCGGCCTGTCGGTCTTACCATGCACGTGAAGGGTCACTTCAGGGACTATGTCATCTATGTCATTGCTGCCACGGGTTATTGTTATGCCCTCGTATTTCAATGTAGCGTCACCGGCATTGGAAATTGCGTGTTTGGGATTGAAGCCCCTCGCCTGGGCCGCATCGAATGACTGGGGAACGCTCATCGTAACAGCCTTGCCGGTATTGGAGTTACGGATAATCAAGCCCTCTGCGTCCGGGTAGTCATCAAGTGAAATGGAAACGCTCACGTTTCCGTCCTCGTCCACAGGAAGGGAACTGATATCTATAGGAATCTCGGAGCCGTCCTTGTTCCGTACAGCTATATAGTTGGAGTCCTCTATGGGGTTGAGCGGAACCTTGTCCGCCTTGACAAGGGCCGCATCAAGAGAGGCATCGCTTTTCTCATTGTAAATCGTTATGCCGCCAAAGGTAACGCTCCCCGCATCCGGCAGGTCGGGATTCGCAAGCGAGTTATTGTAGCTTTCGGTTATGTCCACGGTCTCCTCTGCCTTGAAGGAGAACTGAATCATCTGGTTCCCGCCTGCATTGAGCCCGCCCGCTATAGGAATCTCTATGGCATTTCTGGCGGGGATGGAAATGCTACCGTCCTGCAGGCTGACCCCGCCCTTGGACAGAGCAGGCATGTCAGCCTGCGCAATGGAATCGGCCGTTGACGGCACTTTATATTCCTGCAGGGACGAAGAAAGACTCGTCGTCTCCATCTTCGCTTCCCCGACCATATCAACAGCTTTCGCAAATTCCAAAGCTTTTTCTTTGAAGACAAGCTTATTCTCCGCGCCTTCTTTCAGGCCCTCGATGAGCAGAGCGCTGTCCTTCTTGCTTACGCCTATGACGCTCGCCTTCAGCAAGTCCGTGCCCCTCTTGTTCAGGGCCTTGACAAAGTCCGGAAGCTTGCCACCTTTCCAGTTGAAATCTATAGTCTTGTCGCCGACGCCGAAAACGTACCTTCCGGCCTCGACCTTGTAATTCTTGTCAATATTTCCGCTCAAAAAGCGGTCCGCAGTTGCTTCCTGGATTACCTCAACCTTGAATTCACCCAAATCCGCATCGCGGTCAGCATCAGCGGTTATGGCATTCTCATCTGAGGAATCAGCATTCTTGCTGTTAAAAGGATTTTCAAAAGAATAAAGATTCTTGACGCTCTCCCTAAGGGCAGAAACCTTTTGGTTAACTATCCTCCAGGCATCCTGTTGGCCCTGATACTTCTCAAGATTGGACTCCTCCCTTTTTAGGGGAACCCTTTCAACCTCCATCAAGGCTTCCACGAGATCATTGGTTTTGTACTTGTCCGAAACCCCAGGTATAGTCAATCCGTCTGCCATAATCCCGTCCGTTCAATAGTATTAGCGTCTATTTAAAAGAACAACTACGCTGCCCTTTCCGACAGCGTAGTTGTTTATACATTCTCATCAAAAAGCAAACCGCTAGCATCCTTTAAGTAGGCCTGTAACTTCTGCATGTCCTCTGACGGGATTTCCCGGATTACGCTTTGAGTGCTAGGATCAATAACCTTGATTACGATCCTACCAAGCTCTTGGTTTACAGAAAACTGCAAAGTCCTGCCCAACACAACGTCAGAAGTCTTCAAAACCTTCTCAACGCTGTTTTTGGTGTCGGCGATGTTTTGAGACAGAGTTTCCGCAACTTCAGCCGCACTATTCGGAAAATTGCTTAACACGGCCTCCGTCGGATTCCCGCTATAAGCTTTTTTACCTCGTGATACTGCTGGAGTCTTGTACAGGCCATCCGTGGCCATCATCTGCCCAATCATACTGATTGCTGTATTCATGGACAATTCCTCCTGAATTTTGAAAAAGGGGGAAGGGGGCGCACCCCTCCCACTTTTTCGTGTACTTTGTCAAAAGATGACATCCAGTTATCTCTCAGACAAAGTACATTTCCTTCCCTCTTCTAGCGAAGCAAGGCAAGCACGCTGTCAGACGCGTTGTTCGCCTGAGCAAGCATTGCCGTTCCAGACTGAGAGAGGATCTGGTTCTTGGTGAACTCGACCATCTCAGCAGCCATATCCGTATCACGGATAGTGGACTCCGCTGCCTGAGTGTTCTCAGCCGCAATTCCGAGACCGAAAGAAGTCTCCTCAAGGCGGTTCTGATAGGCTCCAAGATCCGCACGCTGCTTGTTGACAAGCTTGAGCGCGTTATCAATCGTACCGATGGCGACGTTTGCGGAATCAGGAGTTGAAAGGCTCATGATCTCGTCAGTTCCCTGAGTTGTCCTGAGTCCGAGAGCCTGAGCGGTCATAGTACCGACATAGGCCGTCATGCGCTGATCCATGTTGGCTCCAACGTGGAAGAGCATCGTCTCATTGGCAACAGAGTTCTGTGCATAGCGTCCAGTGAGCATGTTCAATCCATTGAACTGCGCAGAA
>CAMNGY010000084.1 GCA_946538795.1 uncultured Treponema sp. | reverse complement strand
TAGAACGGAGTTGTCTCCCTCTGGGGCACCTCCTGCACCAGGCCGAACAGCTCCGACGTGGAGGCCTGGTATATCCGGGTCTTCTTCTCCAGGCCCAAGAAATGCACGGCCTCAAGGATCCTGAGCACGCCGGTCGCGTCCACGTCCGCCGTGTACTCCGGCACCTCGAAGCTGACCTGCACGTGGCTCTGCGCCGCAAGGTTGTATATCTCGTCCGGCTCTATCTCGCGGATGAGCCGTATGATGCTCTCGCTGTCGGCCAGGTCCCCGTAGTGCAGGTACACATCCCGCTTCTTGTGCATGTCCTCCAGCGCGTCCTCTATATAAAGGTGCTCTATGCGTCCCGTGTTGAACGAGGACGAGCGGCGGATTATGCCGTGCACCTCGTAGCCCTTCTCCAGAAGGAATTCCGTCAGGTACGAGCCGTCCTGGCCCGTAATTCCCGTTATCAATGCCTTTTTCATATACTTCTACTCCTTATGTCCGTCTATTGTATTCTTCTCAAGAAGGCAGCGTTCCTTCCAATATCCAATCATGTCGTCGATTGTGTCCTCAAGTGACAGATTTGGCTCCCATCCGGTGTGGCCTTTCAACTTGGAATTGTCGCCGACGATGACCATGTTGTCATTAGGCCGGACGAGGGCCCTGTCCACACTGATCCGAGCCTCGACCCCAAGCTTTCCCGCAATGAGGCCGATTATGTCCCCCAGCGCATGCCCCTCGCCCTTGCACACGTTGTACACCTCACCCGATTCCCCTTCCCGGAGGAGCAGGTCGTAGGCCCGCACTACGTCCCTCACGTCCGTGAAGTCCCTGACGATGGACGTGTCGCCGGTCGTCATTTCTATCTCCGTCTTCCCGTCCATCGCCCCGTACACCAGCTGCTTCACGAACGAGGGGATTACGAACGCTTCCCTCTGACGCGGCCCTATATGATTGAACGAGCGCGTCATCACTATGTCCTGACCGAACGACTTCACGTAGCATCTGGACAGCATCTCCTGCGACACGCGGGCGATGGCGTAGGGGCTGAGCGGGGCGAGGGACATGTCCTCCCTAAGGGGCATGGCCTCTTTGGACACGTTGCCGTATTCCTCCGAGGAGCCCACCGACAGGATCCTGCACTTTATGCCGTTGCGCCTCACCGCATCGGCCAAGTTCAGGAAGATGTTGGTGTTGTTGGCGTAGCTGTCCACGGGCTTCCGCCAGCTCTCGCCGACGCTGCTGAGCGAAGCCAGGTGCAGGACGTAGTCCGGGAAAAAGGCCTGCAGGGCTATCTCAAGCCCCTTGCCGTCCAGCAAGTTCAGAGGCATGAACCTGACCGTGAGGTTCGTAAACCGGTAGTCCTGCTCATAGCTCGCAGGCTTCGCCAGGTCAAGTCCCAGGACCTCAACCTTATTCCCTTCCTTGGAGGCCCTTTCGTCCAGATACTTCAGGAAGTAGTACGAGACGAAACCGGAGAAGCCCGTAATTAAGTATCGTTTCATGGTGAAAAAATCATCTCCAACGTATTAGTCTTGTATGAGATTGGCTTATGACCTCTGGAACTCAAGGCAAAGCCGCCACATGGTACAGGGCAGATATCGTGAAATAAAATTCTCGATTGTCGCCATCAACAGAAGACGGATTGTCTTTGCAGTTGAATTCAAGGAGCACCATATCCTGGTCTTTCAGCCTGATGATTTTATCAAATATGCAGGAAGCCGTGTATTCTTCTGGATTTTTGCCGTCTATGGATATAGCGAGCTTGCATTCACTCCTAGTCGGAGGTGGATTGATTTTGAAAGTCAGGCGAATTGAAGTGCCTTCGTAAGAATAGTTGTGCAGCTGAAGGAATGAACGTGATCTGATACAGTGGATAAATTCATTGGATCCATCGGTCTCCCGCTCCCAGAAGCCGTATCCCGGTTCAACGGCAAGTGGCTCCAAACGTCCGCTCCTTGAAGCAAGGAAATCCGCGATGCCTTTTTTTTCATACTGAAACCAGTTTTTCGAAGGGGAGATGACGGGAAAATGCTTGAGGATCTCCTTGAAGAAGCTTGCGGGATTTGCCTCCAGCAGTTCGGGATGCTGTGATGCAAGCCACAGCCTGTTTCTTGCACAATAGTAGATTGAATGTCTGCTGACCAAGTCTATATCAGGCTGGCTTCCGGCCTCGTGATGAAAGAGCTTTGTGGACTGTATATACAAAAGTCTGACTCCATGCTGCCTGAGCCTTGCGCACCACTCCGCGTCCTCGTAGTACATGAAATAACTCTCATCAAAAAAACCGGCCTTCGCAAACACATCCTTATGTACCATCATGCAGCAGCCGGAAATGAATTCCACCTCGACAGGTCCCTGCGAAGGATTGTATGGGTACAAGGTCTGCTCAGAGTCAAGAGTCTGCCTGTTCAACCTGCCCCCGGCGTACCAGGGTCTGAGCGATGTCTTGTCGTTGTATGTGAAGCAGGTAGTCACCGTGGCGGGGTCCGCATGCCCCGCCAGCTCAGTTACAAGATTCGCATCTGATTCCGTATCGGTGTTGAGGAACAGCACATAATCCGCCTCATGATCCAGCGCGTACCTGGCCCCGATGTTGCAGGCTTTGCCGAAGCCGTGGTTCACCGGTTCTTTGAGGAGCGTGACTTCCGGAAAATGCTCCTCGATATAGGCATTGGAATCATCCGGGGAGGCGTTGTCCACGATGACAATCTGGACGTCCCCGTAGTCCTGCTTGAGCAAGCTGCCGATGCAAGCGTCCAGGAAGCGTTTTGAGTTATAACTGACAAGGATTATAAAGACTTTCAATTTTTTCCTATCTATATTTCACACTTAACAACTTCATTTAATTCGGCGGATTTAAATGAAGCCTCGACTATCTTCATCTGCCTGAGAATCTCTGAAGTCTTGACGTGAAGCTGGGCCCTTCCATTGAGCGCATCCACAATATTGGTCCAATACTCCATACTCATATCTTTTTGCTCAGGAATCGGTATTTCCTCTAAGAATTCAGGTTTAAGAGGCGCCATTGTACGGCTGGGACCAAGGTTCTTCTTTCCGACAACGCTGTCGAATCCTTTTACGTCCCCCTTGATCCGCTTGGCGCTGCCTGCCTCGCTCATGATATTCTCTATTCTAAGAGTCCCCCTGTCGCCAAACACAAACCATCTCGGGAGCTTTTCCAAAGCAAAAGTCGTGACCGTAACCTTGATGCACACGCCGTTCGTAAGCTTCATGTTGATCTCAAAGCTGTCGTCAACGGCGGGCGTCAGGATGCTCATTATCCTTGCGTAAACGCTGATTACCTTCTCTTCTGGATAAAGTTCAAGCATCTGGTCGATGAGATGGACGCCCCAGTCGTAGAGCATTCCACCGCCCGACTCTGGATCGCCCCTCCACCCGAAGCATACGCCGCGCTCGCCAAGGACCTTGGACTCCACTGTTGTAACTTTGCCAATAGCCCCGCTCCTTATGACCTGGCAAAGAGCCCTGTAATCTTTGTCAAACCTTCTCTGCTGGTGGACGGTAAAAAACTTCCCTGTTTTTTTTGAAACGGCAATTACATCCTCGATTTCTTTCACCGACATGGTGGCGGGTTTCTCGCAAAGAACGTTCTTTCCAGACTCCATCGCGGCGATGGAATACTTCGCGTGCCACTGGTTAGGAGTGGCTATGATAACCAGATCCATATCTTCCTTAATGAAGTCCTCAAGATTATCATAAACCCTCAGCCCTGCCCCTTCCGCATCAGCGCGCTTCTCCTTGTTATTGTCAAAAGCCGCCACTACACTTACATCATCAAAATGAGAGGCTTTTTCCAAATGGTAATGACCCATGTAACCGAAACCTATTATCCCAACCCTAATCATCTTTTTCCCCATCTTTTCCTGTCTCCAGCTCCGGATACTCACTCCCGCATTCCGGGCACCTGCAATGCTCATCGAGCCTGTGCCCGCACCTGCATACCCATCCAATCTGCCTGGCGGGATTTCCGACAACCAATGCATAGGGCCTGACATCCTTCGTGACCACGCTGCCGGAACCTACCATGGCATATTCACCTATGATGTTGCCGCATACAATGGTGCAGTTCGCGCCGATGGAAGCCCCCCTTTTCACGAGCGTCTTTGTTATCTTCCAGTCCGCATTGAACGCGCGGGGGTAGAAATCGTTGGTGAATGTCATGGAAGGCCCGAGGAACACGTCGTCCTCCACCTCAACGCCATGATAGACGTTCACGTTGTTCTGTATCTTTACCCTGTTGCCGATTTTTGCTTCCGCGTCGATGTATACATTTTTGCTTAGTATACAGTTTTCGCCAATGACGCTGTTTTCCCTGACCTGGACTTGATTCCAAATCTTAGTGCCGTCACCTATATTTGCTTTGTCAGAAACTTCCGCAGTTGGATGAATATAAATGCCCATGCCTATTTCCTGTAGAATTCCTTGATTTCTGCAACTATATAGTCAAGCTCTTCTTGCGTAAGTTCCGGGAAGATTGGAAGGCAAACCGTCTCTTTTGTGATTTTCTCGGCTACAGGGAGATCACCATCCTTATATCCAAGATAGTCAAATGCCTTCTGAAGGTGCAAAGGCACGGGATAAAAGGCCGCGCTTCCGATATTCTTGGATGCAAGGAACTGGCCAAGCCTGTCCTTCTCCTCCACGCAGATTGCATACTGATGCCAGACAGGCTTTACCCCGGCGCGAGCATGAGGAGTTCTCACGCCCTCAATATTCCCCAATTCCTTCTCATAAAAAGCCGCAATCTGAGTTCTCCTCGCGTTGAATCCATCAAGGTAGTCAAGCTTGACATCGAGCACCCTTGCCTGAATTGCATCAAGCCTTGAATTATATGCAATAAGATAATTATAATACTTGTAAGGATTGTACAAAGGATTATTAGATGCTTCACCAGCCAGTTCATCTTTGACCCCGTCAAGGTAGAACCGTGCCTTCGCGCCGTTCTGCGCCCCCCCGTGCTCCCTGTATGCCCTGCATATGGTCGCCGTTTTTTCATCGCTCGTGGTAATCATGCCGCCATCGCCGAACCCGCCAAGGTTCTTTGTCGGGAAGAACGAGAAACAGGCCGCATCCCCGACAGATCCTATCATCCTGCCACCTATGGATGATCCGACCGCCTGACAGGCATCTTCAATCACAAAAAGATTATGTTTTTTTGCAATTGCGTTTATAGAATCCATGTCTGCGGGCTGGCCAAAAATGTGAACCGGCAAGATTGCTTTTGTCCTGCTTGTTATTCTTTTTTCAATTTTTGAAGGATCAATGTTGTACGTATCCTCGCAAACATCTACGAATACTGGAGTCGCCCCAATCATGGCGACAGTTTCCGCTGTAGCAAAAAAAGTAAATGGGGTGGTGATCACTTCGTCCCCCCTGCCTATTCCAAGCGCCTTCATGGCAATGACGAGGGCGTCCGTGCCGCTGTTCAAGGCGATGGCATACTTTGCACCGACATACCTGGCAAACTTCTCCTCAAAATCAGCCACCGCCTTACCACCGATATACGCGCCGCTCCTCATCTGCTCGCATACAGCTGCCTCGACCTTCTCGCGGACCAGCTCGTACTGCCGTGTCAAATCAAGAATCTTCACGTTCATATTGAATCTATCTCCCGATACTGAATACGATTACCCCGATGACTATCACAAGGTTTCCCAACACCTTTCTTTTTGTAAGCTCCTCATGGAGCAGAAGTCTGCTTAAAATCATGATGTAGATGTATGCCAGCGACTCAAGGACAGCCCCGTACTTGAACGGGACCCCCCTGTAGCCGAGCATCGTTAAAACCATGCACAGCGCAGTTATCGCATATCCGATTATTACATAAGGATTAAGATATTCCTTTATTACAGAATTCTTTTTACTCATCGCGCTTTTTTTTAGGAGTACTTGCGAGAATGACGAAAGCATTCCTGAAAAAATCATGACAGCAAAATACTTAAGCATCAGTTGAAACCAACCATATTCCAGAAATGATTATGCATGCGCCAATCACGTTAAATGAGGTTATACTTTCCGAAAACAGCAACACCGACCACAGGAGGTTGACTATGACCACCACCCCCTTGCTTGCCATTGCATGAACGAGCGAAAAATGTTTTAAGGCCTGCTGCCATATAACGGCATACAGAGCAAGAAACAAAGTTTCCAACCCCAGAAAAAGAACAACCTTAAGCAGAAGCTGCTGCCCGGCGGCCAACTTTGAACAAACAGCAACACCAGAATATACAAAAAAAGCCCCGTAGAGCATTAAATAACGTTTAATGTCGTTCACCTTCGGAACCTTCTTTCATCAGGTCTACGACATCCGACACAAGAAAAACGGGCCTCTTCCTGGCCGCGTCATATGTCCTCCACAGGTATTCGGCTATAATGCCCAGTGAAATATTGGTGATGCCAAATCCAAGCGCGACGATGCAAATAATCGTAGAATACCCAAGAGGTGCGTTAGGACTGATAAATTTGTTTATGACGGCATATATCCCGACTGCACACCCTCCAAAAAACATCAGCAAGCCTACAAGGCTCACCAGACGTATGGGCATGAAAGAGAATGAAACGAAAGAGTCTATGAACAATTTTATCTTCTTGGACAACGTCCATTTTGAGACCCCGGCGGCCCTTTCATGAAAATCAAGTGACAATGTGGTATACTTGTATCCTGCATCCATTATCTGAAGCATGATAGAAGAATTTGATTCGATATTATTGTTCAGCAGATCCTTGATTTTATGATTGAAG
>CAMNGY010000083.1 GCA_946538795.1 uncultured Treponema sp. | reverse complement strand
CTGCGACAGGGGCAGCCTGTGCCGGTTTGACGCAGGAGTCTATTATCTTCCCAAGAGGAGCAGGCTGGGAGGCACTGCAAAACTTCCGGCGTGCATCGTCGCAAAATATAAATATATAGAGAACAACGAGGAGACATTCGGCTACTATTCAGGCTATACGCTTGCCAATCAGCTGGGCATACTGGAACAGGTTCCCGTCAAGGAAGAAATAGTAAGCAACAACATAAAGGCCATCGTCAGGGAGGTAAAGCTCGGAAACCAGTCTTACATCGTGCGGCGGTCTAAAATTCCCGTGGACAAACACAACCAGAAGACCCTTCAGCTCCTGGACCTTCTGAAAGAGTTCGATTCATACGTGGAGCCCGGTGACGAAATGGCAAGACACCGCGTCGAGGCATTTGTCAGGAGGAATTCCATACGCAGGGCAGACGTGGAAAAATATGCGAGCTATTTCCCCCTTACAACCTACAAATCGATTTTTGACTTAAGGCTGGAAAATGTATTTGCATGAGGACAGCGAGCTGTTCCGGGAAGTCCTTGACAACACAAGGGACATGATCGGGCTCCCCGTGAGGATAATCGAAAAAGACTATTACGTCACGGTCATACTGAAGCTTATCTCTTTAAATACGGAGAACGCAGTTTTCAAGGGTGGCACGTCCCTCTCGAAATGTTACCACGCCATAAGCAGGTTCTCCGAGGACATAGATATTACATTCACCGAACATATCGGGAAAAGCAGGAGAAAGCACCTGAAATATGATGTCATGGGGAAGATAAGCGGGGAACTCGGCATGCCCATAGAAAACTGGGATTCAATCCAGAGTGACCGGGATTACAACTGCTATTATTTCTCCTATGAATCCGTCGAGCCGGGTGAGACCGAGCAGATGCTTTCATCAGTAAAGCTTGAGACGGCATTGGCATCCTATTCTTTCCCGGTGAACAAGATGACGGTTGGCAGTTACGTAAGCCAATACCTGATGCAGGAGAACCCGGACATCCTCGAAGAGTATAATCTTCAGGATTTTGACATGAACGTACAGTCCCTTGAGAGGACGTTCCTGGACAAAGTCTTCGCGCTTTGCGACTACTACATGCAGGGCAAGTCCCGGAGATACTCACGGCACCTGTATGACATTGCGAAGCTCATGCCTATGATTACCATGGATGAAGCTTTCAGGGAGCTTGCCAAGAAAGTCCGCGAGCACAGGAAGCAGATGACCATTTGCCCGTCTGCGAAGGACGGTGTGAGCGTCCCGGATTTGATTAAGGAATTCTGTGGCAATGATTTCTTCAAGAAAGATTACGAGGAGATAACCCATTACTTCGTGAGCGAGCCTGTCTCCTACAGGGAGACTGTGAGGAGTATATTGGGTTTTGCGGATACAGGGATAGTATAAGCGTGCAGACCTGTACCTATATGATTTCTTTTCAATAGCCGGAGCAGGTACAACTTGACGTCTGCAAGGTATTCAGCTGGAGAATCAAGTATCGTAGATAAGTCTTAAGAATATATATTTCGGAGGAATACAGTAATGTCAATTATGAGAAGGACACTGACGCTTGTTTTGATTTCGTTTGCGATGGCGGCATCATGCTGTGCGATGTCGAGGAAAAAGGAGGGGACGGCCATGGACTACAAATCGGTTCCAATGGCGGAAGGTATTGAAATCGCGCGGGCTAATCCCGATTCCGTTATCGTGGATGTCCGCCGTGAGGACGAATACTCGGCGGGGCATATTCCGGGGGCGGTGCTCCTTACGATGGAAACGATATCCGCGGAATCCGCCGCTGCAGTTTTGCCGGACAAGGAACAGATGGTCCTTCTGTATTGCCGGAGCGGGCGGCGGAGCAAAATCGCGGCCAAGTCCCTCGTGGATTTGGGCTACACGAACGTCATTGAATTCGGTGGAATCCTCGATTATACCGGTGAGCTGGAGTAACGGGGAAGACCGGAATAAAAATCCTGCGGTGTTCATTCCTCCTGCCTTCGTTTCCGTGCCTTCAGCTTTTCGTTTATCTTCTTTGCCTCGTTAAAATCCAGCAGGTAGACAAGGAGAGTCACGAGGATATAGATGACCGTGAACATCGCTTCCATCAGGGCAATCGAGGGAAGCTCCTTCTTGAACCATCCCAGATGAAATCCGGTGAAGCTGAGCGTCGCGTTCACTATCAGGAAATAGGCGCAGTGTGTGAGCAGAGCTTCCCGTCCGCTCATGTTTTTCTTGAGGTAAAAGAGCCCGAAGGCAACGCCAGAAACAAGCCCGATGAAAAGGATACCCCAGATATCCTGCATGGAAAGGAGGAGCTTTCCGTCCGGCGTAAAAAAATTCCTGAGGATTGCGATGAAAAGCAGGATAAACGTGACGACCCTCGCGCAGATATTCAGCATGACGGAAAACAGTTTCATAAGCCTAAGAACTCCTTTAATGCATTCAGATAATTCCGTGAAATCATAACCTTATAGCCGTTCTCAAGGACCGCCTCAAAGCGGCCGCCGAATACCGGCGCAAGGCTGTCGATTTTATCAACGTTTACGATGACAGCCTTGTTTGCCCTGAAAAAGACGTTGGCGGGTAATTCCGATTCCAGCTGGTACAGCTTTGATTTCGTCTCGTATACGGAATCCTTCGTGTAGGCGAACACCGTGTCGTCAACCGATTCAAAATACAGGACATCGGACGGTTCGGTCAGGATGATTTTTGCGTCCTTGTACAAGCGTAACTTGCCTTTGCCGGTCTTGAACTGATTGATGAGCCGGGTCATGCTTTCGTCAAGGTAATCGCATTTGACAATCAGCTCGTCTTCCTCGCCGGCGTTCTTTTCCAGAATCGTTATCTTCATGTTGCCTCTGCAGTGTACCAGCTTTTCATCTTTTTGCAAAGTGGCACGCTCATTCCTCCCGTATGCTCACCGCGCACGGAAGAAGTACCCCGCCTTCTGTGCTGCCGCCAAGGGTGTCCCGTATGACATCCGCGCCGGAGTTTCCGCCACTGTCGCAGACGAGCAGGTACAGGCGGACCGTCTGAACACCGAGAATCTCCTGTACCCGCTTGTCCTGCAGGGGGATGCGCACTTTCAGCTGCGTGCCGCCGTTCAGGCTGTAGTTTTCCGTGTTGCACACAAAATCTCCCCTGCTGTCGTACACCTTCCCTTCGTCTCCGCTCGCCCGAAGCACAAAGTCCCAGGGGTACTCCCGGTCAAACTGGACCTCAGGCGTTGCGTCGAAAAGCGGGGCGGGACTTCCGCCTTCAACAGTATCGAGGTCAAGGTAGATGATGACGTTCCGTGCTTCGGACGGGGCCGCAAAGTCAAGGACCAGCTGCCAGTATTCCGCGGACTGCTGCCAGCGTGCGCCGGTGACCGGCTGGTGCACGGTGCAACGAATCAGGTCGAACTGCGCTTCCGTCTCCCCTCTGTCGTCCGCAAGCACGGCAGACACCGGGCCGCCGGTATAGGACAAATCCACATGCAGGTAACGTCCGATGCGGTCTGACAGCGACGAAGAACAGATGAAGCATGCGGGGATTCCCCAGAAGCAGGCAAAGACCGTGATGCAAACCGAGCACGTGTACCGTATTTTCTGTATGATACTGTTTTTCATGCTGCACCTCCAAGTAGAGCGGGGATGAACGCCCCGACGGATATTCCGATTGAGCTTCCGGCAGCTGTCCCGATACAGGTTCCGATGAACGAAAACAGGAGGTTAAGCGTTTTTACCATGAAGTCCGATGACATGACAACCGCAAAGCTGAATGCCGCAAAGCGGAACAGCTGGGCGGGATGCAGGAGCTCCTGGACCGCACGGCCGAACGCGGTCTTGGGTGCGGAGCGAGAGGAACAGGCTCCGGCCTTGCCGAAGCTGAAGTCATAGGAGATGGCTTTTTGCGGGCAGACGGCGATGCACTCCCCGCACTTTGCGCAGGTAAGTTCCGGTCGTCCTTTCTTTGCCTGAATGGTCTGTATGTCGATTGCGCTGAAGGGGCAGGCACGTGCGCACTGCATGCAGCCCGTGCACTTCTGCGTGTCAATCCGTATCCTGAACATGCTCAGCCGGTCCGTCAGCGAAGCGAACGCGCCGAATGGGCAGAGGCTGCTGCACTGGGTCCGCTTCTTTGTCAGGATGGGGAGCACGACGACAAGAGCGACAAACAGGCCGACGAAGAGTATCGTTGCAATCAAACTGGGGATTGAGTTTACCGGGCTGTATTCGGTGACCAGCTTGAAGGGGCAGAACCATTCGCAGTAGATGCATGCCATCTGACAGATGCATGCAAGCAGTATGAAACAGAAAAAGCCGAAGTGAATCTCCCGCAGTTCCTTGTTCTTGGGAAGCAGGCGGATGCGGGGTTTCCTTGCGACGTGCGAAAAGCCTTCTTCCCAGCCGCCGTAAAAACATACCCAGCTGCACCAGCCGCGTCCGATGGTAATGGTGCAGACGAACCAGATGACGATCATGCTTGCGACGGCGGCGTAGTGGCCGGAAATCCGCGCGGGGAAGATAATCGATTTGGTGATGAGCAGGGGGATCAGGGACTGCGGAATCGCGATGTGGCAGAAGGGCAGTTCCGCGTTGCTCATTGCCTGGGTAGTGATGGCCATACTTCCGCGTTCATCGAACAGGTCGGAGATAAAGGCGATGCAGAAGCCGACGGCAAAGACGGTCTGGAAGATGCGGCGGTAGATGACCCCGCTCCCTTTTTTCTTCCGTTCAGAAAATGTCATCCCGCAAAAAAGGAAGAGCAGGAACACGGCGTACACAAGGCTCCCTGCGGAAAAATTGCCGACGAACACGACGAAGATGAACACGATGAATGTCATCATGACGGAAAGAATCAGACTTGAAATCATGGTATTCTCCTTAAATCTTAAATCTGAAGCAGACGATTTATGGCCGGCTCAGCCGAACAGGATGGGGACAAGTCCCAGAAGCAGGGTAAAGTACAGGCTCATGAAAAACTGCGCGATGCGGGCGATGCGCTTCATGACAGGAAGCCGTTTCGTCACGAACGGAATGCCGAACAGCGGGAGGAAGAAGGGGAGCGTCCCGGCATAAAAAAAGATGAAGTAGAAGAGCCCGGGAAGCTCGTGCCCGCCGAAGACCGACCGTACGAGCGCAGTCCACAGCGGGGGGCATACGTGCAGTCCGACCGCAAGGCCCGTGCACATGGCGGTGACCCAGTCGCCGCCGGCCTGTCGCAGTGTGTGCAGCCTGCAGGTGCGGCCCCAGGGGAACCGGCATCCCAGTGAGTTCAGCAGGAGCGACAGCCCGCAGAAAAGGTAGGCGTACAAGGAAAGCTGCCGTGCGAGAACCGGGTCCATGTAGCTGTGGACGAGCAGTCCGGCGGCGGCAAAGACGGCACCGAGCACGCAGTACATGACGAGCCTTCCGCCGAGAAAGGCTCCGATTAGTCCAGCGTTCCTTTTGTAGTCCGGCTCTGCTGTTCCTGTGAGAAAGGGAATCAGAACCGGGGCGCAGTTCATCGTGCAGTATGTTCCGGTCGAAAGACCCAGTAAAATTGCTTCCAAAACCATAGCTGTATGGTAAAACGGAACGGCCGGAAACGCAATACACTTTGGGGCAAGATGCGGAAAGGACGGGGTATCCTACCGTATCCGTGGGGTAAAAAAAGACTGCCGCTCCCTTGTAATAATGAGCGTTTGCGTATACTGTATTATATGAAGGAACTGACTGAGGAAACCCATGCTTGAGGATTTGACTGTCCGCGCAGAGCGGGCGGAGGATTACCATGAGACGGAGCTGATGACGATGCGCAGCTTCTGGAACAAGTACCATCCGGGCTGCACGGAGCACAACATGATCCGGGTCATCAGGGCATCCGGGGATTACCTTCCGGAAATCAGCCGCGTCGCCGAGGCGGACGGGAAGATCGTCGGGGCAGTCTATTACACGAGGGCCTGGATCGTGGACGGGGACAGGCGGCACGAGGTCGCGATGCTCGGCCCGCTCGCGGTGGAGCCGACCTACGAGGGGAACGGCATCGGAGGGACGCTGATCCGCGAGACGGTCCGGCTCGCTAAGGCCGCCGGAATCGCGGGAATCATCCTTGCCGGCGAGCCGGGCTACTACCCCAAGTACGGCTTCCTGCGCTGCGCCGACTTCGGCATAACTGACGGCGACGGGAACAGCTACGACGCGTATATGTGCCTCCCGCTGAGCGACAGCTTCAGGACCTTCCGGGGGCAGTTCGCCGGGAGCCCGGATTTTGAGAAGATCGGGGACAAGGCTGCGATTGAGAGGATCAGCCGCGAGTTCCCCGCCTACCGCAAGGTCAAGGTGCAGGAAGGCTTCATGCAGATTTTCCGGGAGCACCTCGGCGTCGTCGAGTCCGTGAAGGACGGTGTCTACGAGGTCCGCTATTGGGAGCTTCTGATTCCCTGCCGCCTCGCGGATGGCTTTGACGGGGGCGCGGAAGGGAATCCAGCCAAAGGGAGCGACGTGCAGTTCGACTGGAACCATAAGCCGGGCGGGGTATCGCGAATCACGAGGCTCGTCAGGAACCTGCTGGAAGGATGAGCCTGCCTGTCGGAGCCGGGGCGGCGGAACACAGTCGTTTTTTCGGGGGTATCATACGCAGGGCAAGAACAGGGCAAGAAGGCAGGATAAAACAATGAAAGCGATTGTGCGGGGTTTTGCTGCAAGCCAAAACATAATTTAACCCGAATTTAACATTCCCTTCCCTGACATCTAACATTCATAAACTACACTCTGAAGCCAACGAGGAGTTTTATGAATGCAAACGTGAAAATT
>CAMNGY010000082.1 GCA_946538795.1 uncultured Treponema sp. | reverse complement strand
CGGGCAGGTGGAATTCCGCGTGAGCATGAAGTACATCCATGACTTCATCCCCCAGGGGCAAAAGGTGCGGATACTGGACCTGGGTGCGGGCACGGGAGCCTATTCCGTTCCCCTGGCACGTGAGGGACATTCCGTAACCGCCGTGGAGCTGGTAGCCAGGAACCTGGCCGCCCTGGAAGCCAAGCACGAGAACGTGAACTGCTGGCCGGGAGACGCGCGGGACCTGAACTTCCTGCAGGACTCCAGCTTTGACATAACGCTCTTGTTCGGCCCCCTGTACCACCTGCACGGGGACGCGGACCGGCTGCAGGCCCTTGCCGAAGCCCGGCGGGTCACAAAACCGGGCGGCCACATCTTCGCCGCATACGTGATGAACGAATACAGCGTCGTATGCTACGGGTTCAGGCAGCACCATGCCCTGCAGCTTCTGGAAGAAGGCCGGCTGGACAAGGACTTCCACACGCTTGACGGGAACGGGGACCTGTACGGCTACGTCAGGCTGGAGGACGTGGACCGTCTGGCGCGCCTTTCCACCCTGGAGCGGGTAAAGACTATAGCCCCCGACGGTCCGGCCGACTACATAAGAAAGGAACTGAACGAGATGGACAGCCAGGAATTCGAAGCCTTCATCCGCTTCCAGCTGGCGACATGCGAAAGACGGGAGCTGCTGGGCGCAAGCTCCCACATCGTGGACATACTCAGGAAGCCGTAACCGCCCTGGGCGACGGACGGGAAGCCCAAGGCCCTGTACAAGGTCGGAGTGAATTTCGATGTCAGTATTGGTACTGATATAATCCTTCTGCTGCTTCCGCCCCTACACCAGCCCTTTTTCTATCAGGGCCTTTATCTTGCTGCTGCTGGTCTGCTGTGTATAGGGGAAGAACACCAGCTCCGCCCCCTGGGACTCAAGCCAAGCCTTCTGGGCCAGCCAACCGGGATCATTCACGTAGTCTGATCCGGAGAACTGCACGTCAAAATGGTACTTCTCAAACGCTTCCTTCGTGGAACGGAAGATATACGGTATCTCCACGGCCTCATCAACGAAGCGGCAGGAACGGACCATTTCTATTCTCTCGGTAAACGGAACGAAAGGTTCAGTCCTCTTGAAATCCCTCACGCCCGCATCGGTCACCACTCCCACGATAAGGTAGTCACATTGCTCCTTTGCCCGCCGGAACATGTTCAGGTGCCCCAGGTGAAAGAGATCAAACACGCCAGCCACGTATCCTATATGGTATTTTTTCTTGCCCTGCAGGTCCTTGCACATCTCGTACACGGCACAAGCCTGGCGTCCAGGATAAACCCTGTTGCCCTGATAGACGCTTATGTGAGCTATGCCCATATCCTGCAGCTGCTTAAGCACAGGCTGGTACTGCTTTATACAGATGATGACCTTGTATTCCGACGGCTGCAATTCCAAAAGCTTTTCCGGCCGGTACACCCGGTATCCGTCCACCTCCGTGTTCCATTTCTGGGGATTGTTGTCCACAAGCCCCGCTATGTCATAGTCCAGGCGGTACATCGCAATGAACTTCCTGGCATAGTTACCGGAGCCAAAAAGGAAGAGCTTCTTGCCCTCAAGGCCTACAAAGGGATTGTAAAGATATTCCTCCCATTCTTTTTCCGGCATATTCATCCTCTCCCGGTTCTTGGCAACCATGGCAGGATCCCGCAGGACCTCCTTGTTGTAGCCGGCCAGATCCTGCTGGTATCTCAGGCCGTCCGTAAACTCGGCGGACTTCTGCGTAAGACGCCCCAGCATGCCAGCTATGCCGTAACGGTTGAAGAAGAAGGAGATGGGCAGGTCGGGATTATCGGCAGGACCGTATGCAATGCAGATGGAGCGCAACAGCGTGACGTACACCGGATATTCATCCTCACAGAATTCCTGGTCAAAGAACACGAAGTCCCCGTCCTTGTAGAAGCAGTTCAGCGGAACCAGGTCAGGATAGCCGGTCTTCACGATAGGTCCAAGCTCGGCATCGGTCCGCACAACTTCGGATGCGCTCATTATGATGTCCTTGAACCTGTCCATCTCCGAAATGAACTTTTCAAAATCGGTACGAATCAAGGACTGGAAATACCTGTCCGCAGTAGGGGCATCCACATACGGCAGGATATAACGGCTGCCTTCAACAGTTCCGTCAAGGACCTTCACGCCACGGGCCTTAAGCCTCTCGTTGTTTTTTACGATTTTCTGGATTTTCTTGCAGCTTCCGAACAAGGCTATCTTCTCGACGCTGTCCCGCCGTATGACGGTTGCCATGTCGTTCTCGTGCCCACGGTCCATTGACACCGTAACCATGGAAATGTCGCAGGGAATGCCGCCCGCAGAGCAGATGAACAGGAACGCATTCGCAGTCCCATGGAAAAGCCCGTTCTTCACGAAGTCATCATACAAGTATTCTTCCATCATGAAGATAGTGGAAGGATCCCGGTACTTCGGGAAATACCTTGTCGGCATGACTTCACGCGGCACACTGTCCTCGGCATAGAAAAGCTGGGGGCTGTCCAGATTGGGCAGGACGGAAAGCCTGGTCCGGTGAGTCCAGCCGGAATCCTGCAGGAACTGCTCTATTTCAGACTTGGAATAGCAGCGTCCCTTCAGGCTCTTTAGCAAATCCGGGGAGATGCTCCTGTAACCTTCCACGCCGTCAAAGAGCCTGTCGGTAAAAGGATCCCGCTCTCCTATGAGATAGCGTATGCCCAGCCGGTTGTCCGTTCCCAGAAGCAGGAAACCGTCAGCCTTTGTCAAGGCCCGCCATACGGACAGGGTTTTGCAGGGGCTGACAGAAAGCTCCAGCGCCCCCACAGCCACAACGTAGTCAAAGGATGCACTGAACCTGTCCTGAAAAACCTGCGCGTCGGTTTCCTCCACCGACGCGCAGACCAGCATGCCAACCTTCTTGGACTTGAGCATATCCATCAACGCGCTGTTCTTTGTATAAACAAGCAGGACGGAGGCCCCTTCCTTGAAATCATACCAGTTCAGGATCCCTTGGGGCATCTCATATATAATCTGACTTGCAACCGTATCCATCCGCATCCTCTTATGACTTTAATGCGGATACTATAGTGCTTTTGCTCCCATTCTTCAAGCTAGCGGAAATCCCCGCGAATTTCCTAGTTTTTTCAAGCCGCCCACACACACACAGGCTCACCCCCCCAAAAAAAAACGGCCTCCCGGGACCGCTGCCCCAGGAGGCCTATTGCATGTGCAAAAAACGCTTACTCGGAAATCGTTATGGCAGGCGCGACACCGCCGCTCACATCACCGACATGACCAAAGTTGTACGCGAAGCCCGTCGCGGTGACGGCCAGCGCATAGCAGTCGTTCTGGCTGTAATAGGGTGAGCGCAGCCAGTACCAGCCCGTGTCCTTGTCGGCCTTGCGGTAGGCTCCGATGGCCAGGGCGTAGTCCGTAGGATAGCGCATCCTCTCGTCGTCATCCTCCCTGCAGCCCTTGAAGCCCCAGTCCTCGTTGGTCACCTCGGCCTCGGACAGGAGGAACACCCTGTCGTTCGTGGGGCTGCTGGCATAGCTGTTGGTTCCGGTCCCGTTCCAGCTCCTGCGGGCATCGGACGTGCTCTCCGCGCTGTTGTCCACCTCGGTCACGGAAATCTTGCGCTTCTGGCTGGACGTGAAGGCCTGGGACAGGAACTCCCCGTTCAGGAATTCGCGTATCTCAGAGGCCTCGTAGCCGTTCAGCAGCTCGGCATAGCGGTGGGCGGCCAGTATGTCATTGGAAACAAGGATGGAGCTTCCGGCCATGCGGGTCCATTTTATCGGCTCAACCTTGAAGTAATACGCCTTTCCCTTGAGGATGGGGCTTCCGTCGCTGAAGCTGTAGCGCCCGCGCGGGGCAGCCTTAACCTTCTGGTACCAGCATCCGTCGCTGCCCAGATAATACGTAGCGTCGCCGGCCCCGAAGGTCTCGCTCTCATCTATGGTGACATCGGACTCCTTGAGGGACTGAGGGTAGGTCCCGAAGGAATATTCCCCGGAAGAAACCTCCTTAAAAGTTCCCAGCGCGTTCAGATCCTCCGCCTCGACGGAAAAGCTTGCGCTCGTGACCTCAGGCTCATCGGCCGTATCATCGTCATCATCATCAGAAAAATCGTATGCGGATGCCGTGAAAAGGCACAGGGACAAAGCCAGCCCCGCCGCAATGAAAGACTTGGTCAAAAACAACTTCTTTACCATACTCATGCTATCTCCATTATATAATTATATACCTAAAATATATTTTTGCAATTGCTTTTGCACGGGCCTAGTCAATTTTCCACTTGCCGGCCTGCCGTGAGAAGCGGCTGGCGTTGACCTCCAGCACGCGCCCGTCCTGCCCGGTAATCTGCACCATCCCGGTTATCACGTTGACGGCGCTGACCTTGAAGGAAGTCTCGTCCCAGAAGAAGCGGACCCCTTCCGGCGGCATGGACCGCTTGGCGTCCTCGTAGACCTTGCTCTCGTAGCTCAGGCAGCACAGGAGGCGGCCGCACTGCCCCGAAATCTTGGCGGAATTCAGGCTCAGGTTCTGCTCCTTTGCCATCTTTATGCTGACGGAAGGCAGCTTCTCGCTTATGCAGTGGCAGCAGAAGGGCCGTCCGCAGATGCCCAGCCCGCCGGTGATGCGGCTCTCGTCCCGCACGCCAATCTGCCTCAGCTCTATGCGCATCTTGAAGACGCCCACAAGATCCTTGACCAGCTCGCGGAAGTCCACGCGGCTGTCGCTAGAAAAGAAGAAGAGGACCTTCGGCTCGCCAACCAGGAAGTGGACGGCAATCAGCTTCATCGCAAGGCCGTGCCGCCTGACCTTGTCGCGGAATACACCGCCGGCCTCCTCCACCTGGGCCTCAAGCTCCGCGGCACGGTCCAAATCCTTCTGGCCGGCAATGCGGATCACCTCGACCAGGTCGGAAGGCCGTATGCCCACGGGCTGCTCGCAGGTCCCCAGGTTGCGGGCCAGATCGCTGCCGTAACGGGTGGGAAGCAGTACGCTGTCGCCGGGCTTCAGGACAAGGCCCTTGGGAGCCGTCGCATAGACGGCCTCGCTGGAATAGTCCAGCTTGAGCCGGTAGAGGGGCCGGGGAAAAACATAGCTCTTACCCGAATCCTCATAGCAGCCTTCGGCATCCGAGTCCTCCAGCTCGCGAAGGTCGGCCTCGTCCTCGTCGGTCTCTGTTTCAAATATATCAGACATACAATTTACCTCTATCTTTCATGCTCCACGGCCCCGGCCATCCCCGCAGCCTTTCAGTCCCGCGCTCCGGCAGGATCCCTCAGGTCGCCATAAGATCCACAAGCAGACCGGAAATCTCCTCTATGCGCGCCAGCATCACCAAAGTGTCCCTGTGAGATGAGATGAGCCAGCGGGCCATCTCGTCCAGTTTCTGGTTCACGACCTGAATCTGCACGTAGTCGTTCAGCTTCAGGTGCCTCTTAGGGTTGGACCGGTAGTGCTTCTTCTGGACCCGCTTGAAGTTGTACTTAACTATATAACGCATGAACTGCGTCACCTTCTTGCGGTAGTCAGCGAAGTTCTCGGGAGTCTGCCGGCTTTTCAGCCTGTCCGCCGCTATGTCCGCGGCATCCTTCAGGAAAACGACGGCATCCGCGCTGTCCATCCCCACTATCTCTTTGGGAAGACCGGCCTCCTCCAGCTCGCGCTCCTCATGCGAGCGCTGCAGCACGCTTACGAAGGAGCTTCTCGAAGCCTTCTTGACCTCCTCCTTCTTCTTGGCTTTCAGCTGCTCCCTGGCCCCCTGCAGCCCAGCGAAATACAGGCCGTTCGCATTGCTTACGTTGCTGCTTACGCTGTCCATATCCATGAGAAGCGGTGCCCCCTATGTCCGGAAAGCCTTCGCGCTGATTGCCTTTGCGTTCTGCCAGCTTTCCGAGGCGGCCCCATACGCCGCGTCGTCCTTGAGCGAGATGCAGTGCCCGTCAAACACGACGTCCCAGTCGGTCTTGAAGCTGTGGGTCTGGACATCGCCCAGGACCACGGAACGGGCCGTGAGGTACACGCCCTCAGGCGCCCAGATGTCGCCCAGGACAATGCCCGAAACAGTGACGGACCTTGCGGTAATGTTCCCCCGGATCCGGGCCTTTTCCCCGACTATGACCGAACCGCTGCACTCCAAGTCACCGTCTATGTCACCGTCAACCCTCATGAAGCCGGTTATGCGGACGTTGCCCTGTATGGAGGAGCCTACGTTCAGGAGGTTGTTGATTGAAGCGTCTTCCGGGCTGAAAATGGACATCGGCTACTTTATGTTGATGTACTTCGCGGGATCCACGACGGACGAGCCGATATGGACTTCATAGTGGAGGTGGGGGCCGGTCGTGATGCCCGTGTTCCCGATGGTCCCGATGACCTGCCCCTGGGTCACGTCGTCCCCCTTGCGGACGCGTATCGTGTTCAGGTGGGCATAGCGGGTGTAGATGCCGTACTTGTGCTTGATGATGACGGAAAGGCCGAAGGTCGCATCGTTGCCGACGGAGACGATCTGTCCGTTGGCGGTCGCCACGACGGGGTCGCCCGAGCGCCAGGTGCTGAAGTCCGTCCCCTTATGGATGTACCACTGCTTGGATATAGGATGAATCTGCTGGCCGAACGCCATCGAGATGTGGCCGATTCCGTTCTTGACCGGCCAGATGTTGGGTATGTCGGTGAAGAGGGAGCCCTGGTTCTCGAGCATCTTGCCTATCTCCTCCACCGGCTGAACCGCGCTGTCAAGATATGCGGTCAGCTGACGGACGTCCTGGGTCTCCTGCAGGGAGCCGGCCGCCAGGTCCTGCC
>CAMNGY010000081.1 GCA_946538795.1 uncultured Treponema sp. | reverse complement strand
ATTCCCGAAGGCGGCGGCAAGGAGCTGACCGCCCTCGCCGCAAACTGCAACCGCGTCATCGGCAGCCTGAATGCGATGGTCCGGGAGCTGCAGGACGAGTCGGGCATCCTCATTGAAACCGGAAACGGCGTGAAGGACCGGATGCAGAGCCACATCAAGGACATGGACAGTGCGGACAAAAACGTTGACGACATTGCCCTGCAGGTTTCCTTCCAGAAAACGAAGATAGAGTCCATTACCGGCGAGGCCCGCACCGTGGACGGCGAGATTGCGGGGCTGGACAGGCGGATCATGGAGCAGTCGACGGCTATCCGCAATGCGTCTTCGGCCGTTACCGAGATTAACGCCAGCATCAGTTCCGTTACGAAGCACATTGAGACGATTATCAGCGAATATGCGTTGCTCGTTTCGGATTCGTCCGAAGGCCGCAAGCTGCAGGATGATGTTTCCGAGAAAATCAAGAACATCGCCGAGCAGTCCGAGAACCTGACCGAAGCGAACGAGGCGATTGCCGCCATTGCCGAGCAGACTGACCTGCTTGCCATGAACGCCGCCATTGAAGCCGCCCATGCGGGAGACGCGGGAAAGGGATTCGCGGTCGTTGCCGACGAAATCCGCCAGCTCGCCGAGACCTCTTCCACCCAGTCCGACGAAATCAAGAAGCTCCTCGGCGGCATTTCAAACGCAATTATGGAAATCGTTACCTCTTCCCAGAAGTCTGCTGCCTCCTTTGAGTCCGTCGGCAGCAAGATTATGCAGCTGGACGGGCTTATTAAGGAAGTCCGGGACGGGATGCAGGAGCAGAATGACGGGGTAGCAAGCATTTCTTCGACAATGCAGACGCTCGATTCCACGACGGCGGAAATCACGATGTCGTCTTCCCACATAAAGGATGCAGCGAAGAAGCTGTCCGCAAGTGCGCAGGACCTTGAGAAGATGGCGGTGGAGACCAAGGAGAAATCCGAGGAAGCGAAGCAGAACATGACCAGGATGCGCGAGTCCGTGCATGAGGTCGTTCAAGCGACGGGCTTGAGCAACGATACTTCCAAGAAGGTTTCCGACATGATAAATCGCTTTAAGGTCTGATTGGGCTGACCGGTAATGAAGCGGGTTCCGATAAGCCACGGCGGGGGCCGGGTCATCATGAGAGAGGACCTCGCAAGGAGGGTTTTCGCGACGGGGCGGGACGTGACAAGTGCCCGCGATGTCGGACGGCTACGGCTGCCCTGACCACCCTTGCGGAATGCAGAATTACTCAGTGTATTGAGTAGAATTACTCAGTCGACTGAGTAATTCTAGCAGCGGGCATGCGTAAAATCAAGAGACGTAAAGCCTGGGCCTGCCGGAAACCTCAAGATTCCGGAATTCCGGCTGGCACACATCTGTCCGCTTGGATCGGAAGCTTGAAAATCGGGCAGGCAGATCCCCTTGTGTTTTCCCCTCAACGCACTTATTATCATACAAATCCAAGTTTCTGTCCCTTGTTCCGTTTACAGTACATATGAAGTTAGACATAAAGACACCTCCCTTATAAATTAATTGTTATTTTGATTCCTCCCTTATTTCCAGTTTTTGATCTTATTATCAGTATGCTTATGATCATTATCGTAGGAAACACTCCGCCTGCAAGCATTCCTGCCTTCAGGCTCTCATTTTGCAGGTCGGTGACAAATCCTACAAAGGCAGGGCCGGCAGCTCCTCCAAGATCTCCTGCCATGGCAAGCAGCGCAAACATGGCTGTCCCGCCGGCCGGAAGTTTCCTTGACAGAATACTGATCGATCCCGGCCACATGATGCCTACCGAAAAGCCACAGAATATACATCCCGCCAGAGATATGACCGGATTGTGGGAAAGCGCGGCAAACAAATAGCAGGCAAGACATAGTGCGCTGGAGCCAAGCATATATCCTGACAGATCTATCTTTTCCCCGTACTTTCCATATATTACCCTGCTCAAGCCCATGGTCACCGCAAACATACACGGTCCCAAAAGATCCCCAACTGTTTTCGGAAGCACGAGAGCGGATTCGACAAACGCCGACGCCCACTGAGCCATAGACATCTCTGATGCCCCCGCACATACCATCAGAATGATCCCAAGAAGAAATACCGGTGTCTTAAGGAGACCGGAGATTGACATGCTGTTTCCGTCCTCAACCAGCTTCTCTATGGGACATACCGCAAAGTTGTATATGTTATACATCGGAACAATAGCCCATATACAGCACAGCCACCTCCAATGCTCCAACCCGAATACTGTAAAAAATATGGTTGAAGACAGGATAACTCCCACGCTGCCCCAGCAATAAAACGAATGCAAAAGACTCATCACTGCATCCTTATTGTCAAAGGGACAGGCCTCAACGATCGGACTGCCCAGAACCTCTATGAGTCCGCTCCCTATCGCATACACTATGGTGCTTATGATGATCCCCACAAAGGGATCCGGCAGGATCTCGGGCAGAATGGCAAGACCTATAAGTCCGGTCGCTGAGGTGATCTCCGATGCAACAGCACTTACCCGGTACCCAATCCTGTCCACATATTTTGCGCAGAACACGTCCACAACAAGCTGGGTAAAATAAAAGGTTGTGGATATGAGAGCTATCTTGGAAAAGGGTATTTTATAGCTTTGATGAAATGTAAGAAACAGAAGCGGTGCGAAATTAGCCGCTATCGCCTGTGTGATAAAGCCCAGATAACAGGCCATCAATGTTTTTTTATACTTGTCTCTTGTCTGCATAACTTACCTCCCATATGGCAATGCTTTCCGCCTGCCCAAATGATCGCTGAAATAATGATATATTAGAATATATCGCAAAACATCTGAATAGTCATTGATATATTTCTCTGATTTACTGTATAATATCTCAAAGACTAATGATTGTAGCATTTTGAGATAAAAATGAAGACTTTTTCCAAAATAATTACAGATGAATCTCTACGGGAAACCGCTCTGCACGGCAATTCGGAATTTCCTTTCAAGTACTACCTTGAGAACATATGGGATTTTGATTTTCACTGCATAGACTGGCATTGGCATCCTGAAGTGGAATTTATATATGTCAGATCCGGAGCTGCTCTATGCCATATAGGGAACGCGGAAATAAAACTAAGCAAGGGAAGCGGTCTATTTATTAACAGCCGCGCCATTCATCAGTTTAGATCAGAATGCGAAACAGTTATACCCAATATTGTATTCTTGCCCAAACTCCTCGCGGAGGAGACCGGCCTTATATATAAGAAGTATATTAAATCCGTGACCGACTCCGCCCTGCAATACCTTATTCTTACACCCGATACGGATTGGCATAGGGATGTGCTTGACAGATTATGCCATGTTTTTTCATCTCAGGATGACAAAAGTCCGAACGAGCTTGGTACGGTGATCGCTCTGATGGAAATGTGGGAGATCATGTATCGTGAGATTTCAGATGATTTACCGCAAAGAAAGACGGATGTCCGCACCTCCGATCAGGCAAAACTGCAGATTATGATGCAATTTATCCACGAACACTTCTTAGAACCGATAACGCTCCATGATATCTCTGAATCCATAAATGTAAGCGAAAGTACTGCTCTGGCTGTTTTTAAGAACAGTATCCATATATCGCCTGTAGAGTATATGATAAATTATCGTTTAAAATTCGGAGCTGCGCTTCTTGCAGATACCGAAAAGAAAATTCTTACTATTGCAGAAGAGTCAGGATTCATGAGCAGCGAATATTTCTGCAGAAGCTTCAAGAAACTTTATCAAATGACACCCACTGAATATAGAAAACGGCAGAAAACCGGGTTGTAAAATATAACCCGATAATTCTGCCGCTCTCCTGCTAACTCAGAAAAGATATGCTGCCTTTGATGTATCAGTTAATTCATATGACATCTTTGTATAGTATAGATTCTCCCTGTATATCAATGGCTAAATCATCTGAAAATGTCTCATAGCATCCTCTATCGCCTTAACCCCTTCCGATTTTGACAGCCTTTCCGAGGCCGGGCGCAAGCCCTACCTGCGCTTCCTTGACGGCATCAGGAAACGCCTCCGCTCCGCCCTCCGCTAGCTCTTTCAATACAGCAGGCCGAACATCCAGGGGGGGATGCGCCCGCCCCGCCCGACCTCGACAGCGGTTACGGCCGCGCTTCCGGGGCAAGGGCGTTCTTTATCGCATAGAGGGGGTATACCTGTATGTCCCCGTATTCGCAGAAGTTCTCCAAGGACGTGCGGATGCCGTATGGCCTTTTCTTCAAGGCCAGGAACTGCCTGAGGCTCTGCATGGAGCCTTTCTTGCTTGCCTTCACTTCGACAGGAATGATTTCATTCCCCTTCTGGATTACATAATCAACTTCCGCGTTGCTTCCCGCTTCCTCCCGGTGCCAGCAGTACAGCTCGCTTTTCTCGTAAACCGGGGCGGCCTTCATGAGTTCCGTTCCGATGAAGCTTTCTGCGACCGCGCCTTTGTTTATCACGTCCAGGTCGTCGGACACGAGGATGTCCTCCGCCCTGAGGTTCAGCTGTCGTTGCAAGAGCCCCGTGTCAAAGCATATCATCCGCCGGTAGTCCTCCCGGATTTCCGCCCCCAGGGGTATGCCGTTCGCGGCCGTGTGCGTGACAGGGTACACGAGCCCGGCCAGTACCAGCGTCTCCAGCGCGGCCTTTATCTGGCTTGAGCGGATGTCAGGCCCGGCCTTCTTATAGACGAACTTGCCCTGCCCCTGTTCCGCGACGGAGCGGAACACCTCCTGAATCCGTGACGCGGGAATCCGCTTGCGGTACTTGGCGAAGTCATCCTGATAGGAAATCAGAAGGTCGTTCTGAATCTGGCGGCACCTGAGAAAGTCGTGGTCCCTGCACCATGAGGAGACGACTTCCGGCATCCCTCCCGTGAGCAGGAAAATCCGCAGCTGTTCCAGCAGCTTCTTGTGAAAGGCTTCCGGCAGTGGCCTGCGGGGACGGGCCCCGTTCATCTCATGGCACAGCGCGTCCATCTTCTGGAAGCCGAGGAATTCCTCAAAGCTGAGGGGGTACATGAAGACCGAGCGGATTCGCCCGACGCCGAAGGACGGAAGCTCCTCCAGCGCGAATTCCAGAAGGGAGCCTGCGGCTATCACGTGAAGGTCCGGCTCCTGCTCGTAGAAATACCTGAGCTTCTCAATGGCCGCAGGGCAGGCCTGCACTTCATCGAGGAATAGCAGGGTCTTTCCTGCCTGAACGGGAATGTTCTTTATTACTCATACTTCCCACATGAAAAAAGCCAATGGATATAGTATTTACAAGGGGTGGGCCTAAAAAAAAGATGGCAATACCTTCTGTATTGATGTATAATAGGTTCACCACAAACCACATCAAGGAGATATTGCCATGGGAAAGAATAGCACAAGCGGAGAAAAAACTCAACAGGCCGGGGACGAAAAAACGAAGGAGGAGGTAAAATCGGAAGACCAGAGGCTGTGCGAGCTGTCATCAGACGGATTCATAAAGCGGTTCAAGATAGCGAATATCCTTCATAACTGCGGTGCGCTCAAGGAGAAGGGGGTTCCCGCAATCGAAATCTTCACCTACATGTTCAACCAGATGTTCAGCCCCCTGAGCATGTATTCACAGATGAAGCTCGGTATTTTCCATGAGGGATTCAGCAAGAGCACAGTCTACAGGTTCCTGGAGGAGGCCTGCATGAACTGGCACAAAGCTGTCCTGCTGCTGGCGAACTCAATCATCCAGGTCGTCGCCCTGCTGACATCCGGCAGTTCCGGAAGGTTCGCCCTCGTAATCGACGACACCCCGCTGAAGAAATGCGGCAGGAAAATGGAGCTGGTGTCAAAATACTACAACCATGTAAGCAACACATACGAATACGGCTACCGGATCCTGACGCTGGCATGGACCGACGGCGTGACCACAATCCCCGTAAGGTACACGCTGCTGGCATCCCCGGAAGACGGGAACGTCAGGGGCAGGATCGATGACGGAATAGACGGTCGGACGCTCGCCGGAAAGATACGGAGCGCGGCGAGGACATCCATGACCGGGCTCGTCGTAGACTTCGTGCGGAAGGCCTTGAAGTCAGGCATCCGGGCGTCTGCCGTCCTGTTCGACAGCGGCTTCGCATATCCGCGCACTATCATCAGCCTTGTCAGGGATGCCGGCATCACCGTCATCACGAGGCTCAAGACCGATTTCGTACAGTATTATGAATTCAACGGCGAGCTCAAGACCATCAGGGACATATACAGAACCTGCAGGAAAAGGTGCGGGAAGGCCGCATGGAAGCTCAGCGTGAGGGCCAACCTTCTTGTGCGGGAGGACGGCGAAATCAAGGAGAGGCTCCCCGTCAAGCTTGTGTTCGTCCCCAACCGCTCGAAAAGGGATGAGTGGATATGCCTGCTCTGCACTGACGTGAAAATGGAGGAGACGGAGATAATCCGCCAGTACGGGAAGAGGTGGAACATCGAGGTCGTGTTCAAATGCTGCAAGCAGTACCTGAAGTTCGGGAAGGACTTCCATTCGACGTCATTCGATGGGCAGAACGCGCAGATAGCGATTGCGCTCATGCGGTATATGTTCATAGAGCTTGCGAAAAGGGAGTCGGAGGACGAGAAGGCCTTCGGGGAACTGTTCCTGCATGGCTGCCAGGACATGCAGGACATAACCCTGGGACAGTCCGTCGGACTGATAATGTCACTTTTCGCTGATGCGATGAAAAGCGTTGCGGGACTGACGGACGAACAGGTGGAGAAAGTCAAGGATTATGTCGTCTCCGCCATGCCGGGGTATCTTCTCAGGACTTTGTCGCTGGCAAACGGAATCAGGCAG
>CAMNGY010000080.1 GCA_946538795.1 uncultured Treponema sp. | reverse complement strand
GGGCAAGTCCTCCGCAGGGATTGGCGGTGTCGCCGTGAGCAGGGCCGATCTGGCCGCATTCTCCTCTTTCCTGGTGGACCTGCACGGGCAGCATGAGCAGCAGTCCCTGATGAAGGTCGCCGAGCATCGCCGTTACCTGGACATTTATGCGGGCATAGAGGACGAAGTGTCCTCCTTCACGGGCTTGTACAACGGCCTGGTGGAAAAGCGCAGGACCCTGTCTTCCCTGGACATGGACGAGAAGGGGCGGAGGGACAGGCTGGACATGCTGAATTTTGCTCTCGATGAGATAGACGGGGCAAAACTGCGTGATGGTGAGGAGGAGGAGCTTGAGGCGGAGGAGGCCCGCCTTTCCTCGTTTGAGAAGCTGTGCTCCGACATAGGTGAGGCCGTCCGCCAGCTGGATGGCGGCGATGACGGGGAGGCGGGGGTGATTCCCTGCATGAGGCGGCTGAATTCCGCATTTGATCGTGCCGTGGACTCCGACAGCGGGCTTTCGGTTCTGGCCGAAAGGATACAGAACGCATTTTACGAGCTGGAGGATATTTCCAGCGAGATTCAGAAATATGAGCATGGCCTTGTGTACGACCCTGACAGGCTTGCCGAGGTTCAGGAGCGTCTTGAGCTTATTCACAAGCTCAAGAAGAAGTACCTGCCGCAGGGGGCGGCTGTGGCTGACCTCCTGGACTGGGCTGACAATGCCCGGGATGAGGCGGCGAGGCTCGGAGGGGCGGGCGAGGATAAGTCCGCCCTTGAGGCGGAGATAGCGGGGCTTGAGAAGCAGGTCTACCTTGCGGCCAAGGCCATAAGCGGCAAGCGTGCGGAGGCTTCCGCGCGGATGTCCGGTGCAATCATGGGCGTGCTTGCCAAACTGGGGATGAGGAACGCCGTTTTCAAGGTTTCCATGAAGGTGAAGCCGGGCGATGCGATTGAACAGAGGTGCGGTCCTTACGGGATGGACGACATTGAGTTCCTTATAAGCGCCAATCCCGGCTCCCCCCTGCTTCCCCTTGAGCGGGTCGCTTCCGGCGGTGAGCTGAGCCGGGTTATGCTCGCCATGAAAACCGTGCTTTCCGCCGCTGATACGACGGGGACCCTCGTGTTTGACGAGATAGACACGGGCATAGGCGGGGAGGTCGCGGTATCCCTGGGGGAGCACATGAAGAAATTGTCCGCGAATAAGCAGGTTTTGTGCATAACGCACCTTGCGAGTATTGCGGTTTTTGCCGATAATCAGATAAAGATAGCCAAAGATGTCGCTGGTGACAGCACATCGACGGACGTGTTCCCGGTGGGTGGGCAGGATCGCGTCAAGGAGATAGCAAGGATGCTCTCGGGCGACAGCGACTCACAGCAGTCGCTTGGGCATGCCGCTGCCATGCTTCAAAAGTTCGGAGGTATGTGATGGCAACAAGTAACGAGAAGAGGAACGAGTTCAGCGAGAGATGCAAGCCCATCAAGGAGCAGATAAAGGCGGTGCTGGACAAGGAGAAGGCCCAGAACGCCGAGATGAAGACCAACAAGGACGGCGCGGAGATAAAGAAGCTGGCCCTTGCCGACATGATGCTTTCCCTTTCCTCCCTGTACATGGCCCAGAACACCCTGTCCGTGAACATCCTGAATTTCAAGAACAACGATGCGCTCAACGATGCCAGGAAGATAATCTACAAGGCCCTGATTTACGTGGAGGACGTGGTGTCCAACTTCGTGGACTGCCCCTATGCCGACCTGGAGCCTAAGCTTGCCGCCATAGCAAGCATACCCATAAGCCAGCGCTATTACCTGGTGCGCAAGTTCGGGCTGACGATAAAGCTCCTGGCCGATGCCTTCGGAGACAACTCCAAGTGGAAGTGGACCTTCGTGGAGATACGCGGGCGCTTCGTGGTCATTGCCAAGAACTTGCTGGACATGAAGCAGGCCGCGAAGGACAACTTTGACCCCAATTCGCCCAACTACGAGACGTCCGTCCTGTACATCCGCCTCATAAGGAAGCTCTTGGACGACAGCGCCATGGATTACCGCGACAAGTACGAGCTGGGAAGCCGCCGGGCCGACGACATGAAGCAGGCTGTGAACCTGCTTATAGCTGCCAGGCGGGTTGCCATGGTGCTGAGCGACAATGAGGCATCCGAGGAGATAAAGAAGAAGGCCATAGTCTGGAAGAACAAGCTGGATGCCGACATGAAGTCCGGCGCCAGCAAATGAACAGAAGCCTTGCCCTTAAGATTTTCGAGGGTTTCTCCATCGTCCGCTGGAACGACCTCGTGCGCCCCTTTGACATCGTGGAGATGGACAAGGACGCGGAGAAGATGTTCAGCGCCTATATCATAGGCAAGTATGAGGAGGAGCGGGGGGTGCAGGTTGACTGGGACTGGATGATATACGCGTCCCTGTTTGACCTCCTGCGCAAGATAGCCCTCTGCGACATAAAAAGCCCCGTCCAGAGGCTAATCAAGACCGAGTATCCGAATGAGTTCATCAAGCTGAACGAGTGGGTCCTGGACCAGTACAAAAAGCTGATGGATGACCGCGAGCTTTTCAAGCGTTTCACCGTCTACATCGGGAACATGAGCGGGACGATCCCCTTCGCCTGCGGGCAGGAGGAGACCGCGCGGATTTTCCGGGCCGCCCACAAGTATTCCACGCTCCGGGAGCTTGAGATGATAAGCCCCGTCAACGAGGCCGCCAGGCTGGACAGCATACGCACGCAGATAAACGCCGACCTGCAGCAGTACCTGGACTTGAGGGGCCTGCAGATGCTGATAACCCGCCAGAAGCCTTTCGAGTTCCTGATGAGGATAGAGCAGCTGAGGTTTCAGACCCGCTGGAACCAGACTCCCAGGGTCCCGCGCACGTCGGTCCTGGGGCACTGCTTCTTCGTGGCCGTCCTGACCCTGCTCCTGGAGAGGGAGACAGGCCAGAGGATGTGCCGGGGAAGGTCCTACAACAACTTCTTTTCAGCCCTCTTCCACGATCTGCCGGAATCCGTAACCCGCGACATCATATCACCGGTCAAGCAGGCGACCCTGGCCCTCCCTAACGTGGTCAAGAACATCGAGGACCAGATTGTGGCCCAGGAGCTGGTTCCCCTTATGGACGACTTTTACAGGGACGAGGTCCTTTACTTCACCAGCGACGAGTTTTCCAACCGCGCGATGATAGATTCCCATGCCGTGCACGTCAGTTGGGAGGACCTCAACGGGCGCTACAACGAGGATTCTTTCCGTCCTGTGGACGGCAGGCTGGTCCGGCTGGCCGACCACTATGCGGCCCTCATGGAGGCCGAGCTGTCCATACGGCACGGCATAACGAGCCGCCATTTGGTGGACGGCAGGGCCAACCTGCTCAAGGCATACCCGGAGGGCACCGTCATAAACGGCATAGATGCGTACGCTCTCTTCCATGAGAATGAGGGGCTGTGTTCCAAGGATCAGGGCTTCGCTTCTCACGCTCAAAATTCCTGATTCCTTCTTCTGGTTTTCCAATTCCCTTGACAGTCTTGCCATTTTCACATATTTTGTCAAACACAGGAGTTTTTCGCTATGATTATCGTTTTGAAGAAAGGCGTGAAGGAAGCCGAGCTTGATTCCTTCCTGGACGGAGTTAAGAAGAGGGGCTTCGGCGTACATATATCAAAGGGTGTTGACAAGACTATCGTAGGGCTTTTGGGGGATACGTCCAAGATTGACCCTGAGGACCTGCTTGCGAATGACGTTGTTGAGAGCGCGGAGCGCGTTTCCGCCCCTTATAAGATGGCCAGCCGTTCCTTCCACCCGGAGAACACCGTCGTCACGATCGGGGCGGGACAGGCGGGCGTGACCCCCTGTACGATAGGCGACGGCAAGAGCGTCGTCCTGATTGCCGGTCCCTGTTCCGTGGAAGGCGAGCAGCAGCTCCTGGATGCCGCAAGGGCCGTCAGGAAGGCAGGTGCGAGGATCCTGCGTGGCGGTGCCTACAAGCCGCGCACATCCCCTTACAGCTTTCAGGGAATGGGGAAGGAGGGCCTGCGCCTTCTGTCCCTGGCAAAAAAAGAGACCGGACTCCCCGTATGCACCGAGCTGATGGCGGCTTCTGAGCTGGAATACTTTGGCGACGTGGACCTCATACAGGTGGGGGCGAGGAACTTCCAGAACTTTGACCTCCTGAAGGAGCTGGGCAAGGCTGGAAAGCCCGTCCTGCTCAAGAGGGGGCTTTCGGGGACGATAAACGAGCTGCTCATGAGCGCTGAGTACATAATGGCGAACGGCAACGAGAACGTCATCCTCTGCGAGCGGGGCATACGCACATACGACGGCTATACGAGGAACTGCCTGGACCTGAGCGCGATTCCCTACCTGCACAGGGTCTCGCACCTGCCTGTCGTGGCCGATCCCAGCCATGCCTGCGGTATCCGCTGGATGGTACCGGTCCTGGCGCAGTCCGCGGTAGCGGCTGGGGCCGACGGTCTTGAGATTGAGGTCCACTGCAATCCTGAGAAGGCCCTGAGCGATGCGTCCCAGCAGCTGAGGCCGGAAGAATTCGAGTCCCTTTGCGGCAAGCTGTCCAAGTACGCCGCGGTTGAGGGCAGGTCCATATAGGCCGGGGCATTTTGTATGGAAGAAAACAAAGAAGTCCGGCGTCTTCAGGATCTGACTTACGGCATAGTGGGTCTTGGCATAATGGGCGGATCCCTTGCCAAGGCGATACGTGAGAACTTGCTTTCAATGAGCGGGGCGAAGGGGCGCGTGCTTGCCTGCAACAGGAGCACGGCATGCCTCTCGCAGGCTTTGGCCGACGGGGTCGTGGATGCGACATTCACGAGCGACAAGGTCCGCGATATGCTTCCTGAGTGTGACGTGGTATATATATGTCTGTATCCGCATGCGACGCTGGATTTTTTGGAGTCGAACAAGGACGCTTTCAAGTCCGGCGCGATCGTGACCGACATAAGCGGAGTCAAGGGCATTTTCGAGGAGAGGCTTCCGGCACTGCTGCGCCCCGACGTGGATTTCATCATCGGGCATCCTATGGCGGGCGGGGAGAAGGAAGGATACGCCGCGTCGGACGCGAAGTTCTTCGTGAGGCATAATTATATTCTGATTCCGCAGCCGTTCAACAAGGAGGAGAACCTTGCCCTGATGAGGGACCTTGTGACGGCGATGGGCTTCACCCGCATAACCGAGACCGACTGCCAGACCCATGACTACAAGATAGGCTTTACCTCCCAGCTGTGCCACGTCATAGCTTCGGCTTTGGTGGAAAGCGCTGGCGACGAGGGGATAACGGCTTTCGGCGGCGGCAGCTTTGAGGACCTGACCCGCATAGCCATGATAAACGCCCCCCTGTGGACGGAGCTTTTCATATCCAACAGGGAGAAGCTGGTTGACCATATAGACCGCTTCGTCGGCAAGATGTCTGAATTCCGTAATCTCATAGATTCCTGCGATTCCGAGGGGCTTAAGGCCCTGCTGGAGGACACGAGGGGCCGCCGCATGAGGATGGGATCCATCCGGAGCTAGCGGCAGGCTGAAGCAATGGACTCATATATTTTAAGGCAGTGCCGCAGGATAACGGCGCCTATTTTCTTTGGCTATATCGCTATAGGGATTCCCTTCGGGGTTATGATAGTACAGGCCGGCTACCCCTGGTGGATGAGCCTTTTCATGAGCCTGGTCATGTACTCCGGGGCGGGCCAGTACATTGCGGCCGGGCTTCTGGGTGCGGGTGCCGGCGTCCTTGAGATAGTCCTCACCGAGTTCTTCGTCAACATCCGGCACATCGTCTACGGTTTGTCCCTGATAGAGAAGACAAAGGCCGTGGGAAGATGGAAATTCCCCATTGTGTTCACGCTGACTGATGAAACCTATGCTGTCCTGACCGCGACAGACGTTCCGCCATCTGTTCCTGCCGGCCCCTTCCTGGGGATGATAGGCATCCTGGATTACATCTATTGGACGGCGGGGTGCGTGATAGGCGCGCTTGCCTGCTCTTTCCTGGCGACTTACGGGCTTTCCGGGTACCTGGTCGGGGTGGACTTCGCCCTGACGTCGCTCTTCCTGATAATCCTCTTCTCGCAGATAAAGGCTTCGGGCGACTGGCTCCCTCCTCTGGCTGGCTTTTCCTCCTGCCTGCTTTCCGTCATCCTGTGCAGGACGGGGCTTCTGGCTCCGTCCAACATAATTTTTTTGGCAATCATCCTTGGGGTGGACGTGATCATGCTTTCAAGGGGGAGGGGCTTTGCCCGGGGAGGCGCCAGGCAGATGGCGGCCTTCGTGTCCTTCATTGTGCTCAGCCTTGTTCTTGCCGCCGGCCTTGTCCTGATAAGCCTGTCCGGGGGAGGGGAGAGCCGGACTCCGGTGGCGGGGAATTCCGGAATGGCGGTGGCCGTGGCAGCCTCTGTCCTGTCAGGCGCAGTGATTTTCTGCGAGCGCCTTTTCCCGTTCGCCCTTTTTGCCAGGAGGGATCCGCCGCCCGCGATTCAGTTTGTCGCCAGGTATATACCGTCAATGGTCATCGCCATACTGATCGTATACAGCCTCAAGGACGCAGAGCTTTTTTCATACCCGTTCGGGATTCCTCAGCTTGCCGGAGGGGCCTTGGCCCTGCTTCTTAATATTCTTGCGCGGAACCATCTTGTCACGATATTCGGCTCCACCGCCGTTTTCATGGTTCTGAGCCGGGTTATGCAGGGCTGACAAGCCCGCGTTTTGTCCGGGTCTGCGGGAGTACTGCCCGCAGGTGGTCGGCCGCGGATTCTGTCCCTTTTTGCCCGGTCCATGCGTTTGCCGCCCAGAAATGAGCGGTCTCCGGTCTTCTTCCGCCTGTTTTTGGTTTTATGCGACAAAG